>NZ_JAHHPO010000114.1 GCF_024606365.1 Endozoicomonas sp. ONNA2 | reverse complement strand
TCGGGAAGCGGGCGGCGGGTAGCGTCTGTAGAAATGTCAAAGTTATTTCAGGACAGCTCCTTAAAGGGAAATACGGCCCAGTGGTTGAACGGTAATCTCTTCAGTTAACTCCTGGTGTGAAAGCACTGCCAGGTCATAGACTTCGAGTTCCAGAAGTTTTCGGACATAGCGGCGTATATCCATTGAAGTGATCAAAACTGGCTTATGCTCAAGATGACCTATTTTGCCGACAGAGTGTTTAACGTTTTCCACAAACTGGGCAGAGGTCGATGGATCAAGGGCCAGGTAGCTGCCTGCTGAAGTCTGGCGGATACCGGAGCGGATGGTGTCTTCGACATCCTGGTCAAGCAGGTATACTGGCAGCATGTTTCTGCCGTTGGAGTACTTGTAGCTGATGTAGCGCTTCAATGATGAGCGAACATACTCAGTTAATTGAACAACTTCTTTCTCCTTGTGCCCCCAGACAACCAGGGATTGCAGAATGGAGCGGAGGTTCCTGATCGAAATATCTTCAGATACCAGGCGCTGGAATATTTCGGTGATCTTGTTGACGGGTAACAGTCTTTGGACTTCCTTGATCAGTTCACCAAAACTGCTTTCCATTTTTTCCAGAAGGTAGCGTGTTTCCTGAATGCCTACAAAATCTTCTGCATATTTCTTCAAAACATGCGCCAGGTGATAGGTCAGGATTTTTGAGGAATCCATAAAGTTGACATTATTGCGATCAAGCTTGTCCTGCAGGCTTTCGGCGACCCACAAAGAGTCGAGGCTAGGCAGAAATGCATCGCCAACTTCATAAGGAATCTTCAGCATGTCCAGATGTTCATTACTTTCTCGCACGAACAGCGAGCCTGGTTTGAAATAGCCCGATGCAACGGGGACTTCCTGCAGAAGTATGTTGTAGGTATTTTCGTCCATGGCGTCATTAAACCGCAGGTGGATACCGGGAAAAGGAACCCCGAGATCCATATAAAGTGATTTGCGGACCTTAAGCAACTCTTCATTCAAGGAGGCGGCGTTCAGGGTTTTCTGTACAGAGTTAGGGACATCAATAATCAAGGGCAGGGTTTGGGTGAACTCTTCCTGCTGGTCCAATCTGGATTTGGCCTCACTGGGTGATTCTGTTGCTGCAGCCATGGCAGGAATTCCGCCATCTTCCTCAGCAGACCGGGCTCTTTCCACTTTCTTCATCAGAAAGTAGCCTCCACCACCAATGGCTCCAGCGAGAGCCATGAAAGTGAGTGTCGGGAAGCCGGGGATCAGGGCAAAGCCGAGTAACAGTGCTCCACCAACCATAAGGGCCTTTGGTTTATCGGTAAGCTGGGTGCCTATCTCATTACCAAGGTCCTTGGCATCTTCATTGGATACACGGGTTACTATAATACCGGCGGTAATGGATATCAGCAGAGCCGGTATCTGGGAGATAAGTCCATCCCCTACGGTCAAGATAGCGTAGAGCTGCAGAGCCTCGCCGCCGCTCATACCATTACTGGTACCAATAGCGACACCAGCGGTAATGTTGACGAAGATGATGATCAAGCCGGCAATGGCATCACCTTTTACGAACTTCATGGCTCCATCCATCGAACCGAACAGCTGGCTTTCTTTGGTGACCAGCTCACGGCGGCGCTGGGCTTCTTCCATTTCGATGGCGCCAGCACGAAGGTCAGCATCTATACTCATCTGCTTGCCAGGCATACCATCCAGAGAGAAGCGGGCGCTGACTTCTGCTACACGCTCAGAACCCTTGGTGATCACCAGGAATTGCACAATGGTGATGATAAGGAAGATAACGACACCAACGACCAGATTACCCCCTACCACAAAGTTACCGAAGGTATATACAATCTCACCGGCATCTGCCTGAAGCAGGATCAGACGGGTTGTGGTAATGGACAGAGCCAGACGGAAGAGGGTCGTTATGAGCAGTACCCCCGGAAAAGAGGAGAATTCCAGGGGTGATTTGAGGTAGATGGATGTCATCAGAAGTATGGTGGAAATCCCCATGTTCAATGCAATAAGGAAGTCCACCAGAGGGGTTGGCATGGGCAGAATAATAAGCCCGATGATGGATACCAGCAGGCCTGCCAGTACCAGATCATTTCTGCCGCCAAAATTCAGCCCGGGTAACAGTTGTGCCATGAGAAGTGCGCCGCTGCTGTGGGGCTGGCTATGGTCTTGAAGATCAGCGGCTCATTGCAGCTTTTCTCTTCTTGAGCAGGGCTCGCCCCTTGATCCATTTAATAGCCCGAGTATCACTGCCAGGCCTTGCGTATTTCAGGTAATTATCGGCTGCGCGAATGGATTCTTCAGGTCGCTCTGCCTGTAGGTAGGCATAGCTGAGCATGCGATAAATATCCGGGTTTTTTCGGTCTATTGACATCAGTGCTTCTAACAAGGCAATGGATTTTCGGGGCTGAAGGTACTCAAGATAGTAGGAAGCCTGTGATAGCATCCAGGTTTTTAATGACTTATCCATTTCACTGATCCTTTAGCTGGCAATCAATACATTTCGACACATCATTAAATATTCACTGTCTGCTTTGGCCTTTTCCAGCACCTGCAAGGCTTCTTTCATTATTTGGGCACTGCTGCTGTTTTTAGACCTTTTTGCCAAGGCAGAAATAGAGTTGATTGCATTCTTGTTGTTGCGATAATGCTCCTCCGGGCTTGCATTGATGTGATCACCGGAAAATTTGGTGCCAAATGCACGTTCCCGCTCATCATAACTATTGCCCATTTCCAGGGTCAGCCAAGTGTAATCAATAACGTTACTGCCGGAGGGTTTGAAATTTGATTTTGATTTGGGAAAGTCGGAGTGAACTGAAGAGCTGTCAATCCTTGAAATACCTGAAATACCGTTACCAAAAGAAATGGGTGCTGTCATAATATAGTCCGCCTGATAATTTGGTCCTTTCGTTCTATCGGCTTGCATATAGAGTGATTAACGGGTTTTCTCATGTTAATTATTTTTTTGACCAAATACTGGTGAAGCCAGTTTGTTTTCCGATAAACTGGTTTGCAAAGAACGTTTATTGACAGTTGTAATATTGTACCAAGGCATCTATTCATTAAGGGCTGTTGAATAAGCTGGAGCAGACATGAGCATGGAGGCACGCGTCTGATGGGCTTTATAAGAAATACCCTGATAATCCTGTCCTTTTTACTGGCGATTACCTTTCAGGCGCTGGCGAACTGGTCATCCGAAGAGCCGCAAACCAGAAAACATGTGGTACGTCCTAATGAGACTCTGGAAGTTATTGCCGGTAGCTACGGGTTTGAGGTAAACGAGCTTGCCCGCTATAACAAGCTGTTTAATGCTCAGGAATTACGGGTAGGTCAGGTTATCTATTTTCCATCCGACATTGTGCCGGAACATCCTGATTTTCCTTCCGTTGCGCAGGGGAACCCTCTGGACGCCAGAGTATTCCCCAATTCGGCTGTGGACTCCTTTTACCAGGGGAGATCACTGGATGCCAGAGCGTTTGCCAACCCAGATAGCTCATCAGTTGATGAACAAAGAACACAGTCTTTTATAAATGATGGGCGACGGTATGTGAACGAGCCCGATATATCCCGGTATGGCAGTCAAACGCATGTAGCAACATCTGATTTTGATTATAACTTTGCCAGGGAAGATGACCGCGAACTGGTAAATCAAAGTCCTCCCCACGCTTCAAAAAACCACTATATGATGCAACCGGATACACCATCCGGAAATAGAATGGTTATTTCTGCAGAGGAGGCTATCCAGGATGCGATTGACGACTTTGAAGGTACCATTGGTGATGATGAATCACCTGCCCTGGCCGCGTTTGGTGTTCGTCCATATGCGTATTTCGGCAATGGTGACAGCTTGAGGGAAGTATTGCAGAATTTCGCGGCGAGCTATTATATGCCATTCATCATAGCGGATACGGTAGTCGGGGAAATTAATGGCAAGATTGGTCCTATGACCCCTGTTGATTTTCTGGATCATCTGGCCAATATTTATGGTTTTATCTGGTATTTTGATGGGCATACCCTGTTTGTTTATGATGGCAGTGCCAACAGCCAACAGATCATTAGTTTAAACTATTTACCAATAACTCAGCTGAAGAAAACCCTGAAAAAGATTGGTATCTGGGATGGTCGCTTTTTCTGGAAGGAACAGCATAAAGAAGGTCTCGTCTTTATTTCCGGACCTCCTCGTTATATCGAGCTGGTGGCCCAGACAGCACTGTTGCTTGATGCCAAGGAAGGGGAGCGTCAAAAGAGCAAACTGACGGTTCGCACCTTTCCGCTCAGATATGCCTGGGCAACCGATAAGTCATTTTCTTTCAGAGGTCAGCAGCTGACAGTCCCGGGAGTGGCCACTATTCTGACCAGAATTATTAAAGGTGGCGGTGTAGCCCAGGTTACCAGACAGGGACTGCCCAACCCGACAATGACTCCGGCAGAGAGTGTCAGTAAATCCGGTGAACTCAGCCCAATGGATCGCTCTGAGTCATCTGCAGGAGACCCGCTGAATGCCGGTGCAGTCGCCGATGAAGTCTACATCAATGCTGATCCACGACTGAATGCGATCATTGTGCATGATCTTGAATCCAAGATGCCAATGTACGAAGAGCTGGTGGCTTCTCTTGATAAACCGACATCTCAGATAGAAATCAGTGTTTCGATTATTGATATCAATACACAGGATTTGAGAGCGCTTGGTGTCGACTGGAGTAATGCCGGTAGTTCAGATAATACCACAGTGTCCTTTAATCCCTATCCAAACGCCCCGACGCCAAATTATACAACGATTGTCTCCAGTGCGCTTGGATCCTTTAACGCGAATTTACAGCTACTGGCTGATGAAGGGAGGGTCAAAATTGTTTCCAGGCCATCTATCCTGACACTTGATAATATAGAGGCCATTCTCGATAACAGCAGTACTTTCTATGTTTCTGTGGCCAGCAATGAAGACTCTGAACTATTCCCGGTCACATCAGGAACAGTTGTCCAGGTCACTCCAAGAATTGTTCGTGAAGAGCAGGGTCGACGTATCCATATGACCGTCAATATTCAGGATGGTACAGGAAGCCAGGGCACCGAAGACGTCGGGAGTAAACTACCGGAAGTGACTAACAGCTCAATTAACACTCAGGCTATCATCAGTGAGCAGGAGAGCCTGTTAATTGGTGGTTTCTATAAAGAGCAGGATGAAGAAAAACTTACCAAAGTCCCATTGTTGGGTGATATTCCGGTTCTTGGCCAATTGTTCCGTGCAGAGTCAAAGTCGAAGATCAAGCAGGTGCGTTTATTTCTGATAACGCCACGCATCATAGGTTCAACACAAACCTGATATCATTCAAGAGAGATCATTTTAAGTGGCTGAGCAGGCAGCAGACGATGATCTTCTACTCATAAAAGAACTTGCCATGTATTCTGTACAAACCCTTTATCAGTGTCGCCGGATTGTTGCTATCGGTGGTGGGCATGGCCTCGGTCGGGTCATGGCAAGTCTGGGGTTCCTCGGTGGGCGCCTGTCAGGCGTAGTTGCCACTACGGATGATGGCGGGTCAACGGGCCGACTCAGGGATGGTAGTGGCTGTATTGCCTGGGGAGATCTCAGGAATTGCCTTAACCAGTTGTGTTCAGATACCCCAAACCTTGCGCGGATTCTGTTTGAGTATCGCTTTAAAAATAGCGGTGACATCAGTGGGCATAACCTGGGTAACCTGATTTTACTGGCAATGGATCAAATGTGTGTTCGCCCATTGGATGCCATTAACCTGATTCGCCAGATGTTACAGGTTGGTGCAGAGTTGATTCCAATGTCGGAAGAGCCTGCCCGCCTTGGTGCTATGGTGGATGGCCGGGAAGTGGTTGGTGAAACGACCATTGATGCCCTGGAGAAGTGCCCGGAGAAGTTGATGATTCTGCCCGCTATACAACCGACGGATGAAGCATTAGCCAGGATAAAAGAGTCCGATATGATTATTTTAGGGCCGGGGAGTTTCATGACCAGTATTTTACCGGCGATCTTGATGCCAGAGGTTGCAGAAAGTATTGGTAACAGCAGGGCCTTGAAAGTATTTGTGGGTAATATTAATCAGGAAATATCAGCTGTCGGAAAAATGTCCATCAGCGATAAATTGTCTTGGATGAGTGAAATGACGGGTGTATATCCAGACGTGCTACTGTGGCCTGCTGAGAACGAGCAACCTGAAAACCTTCATTGTGATATACACACTATGCCATTGGTGGATACTTTGCAGCCTGGCGTGCATAGCCGAGAGGCCTTGCGGCAAGGTCTGGATGAAATTGCCGCTGTTTTGTTTCAACATGAGAACTGATTTTTCCTCTGAGTTGGTTAACTACTCACTGCCCCCTGCCTGTTACCATGACGACAATGGTTTTGAATATTACGTAAATATCCATTTTCAGCCATTCCCATGGGCTGCTTAGAGCCAGGGCGTAAGCATGGTCATAGGCAACTTTATTTCTTACATCATTTACTGTCTCATCATAACCCATGTTGACCTGGGCAAGACCAGTAATGCCGGGAAGAACATCAAATGTTCGTTCACTGTAAAACGGAATGTTGGTTTCCAGTTTATTGTACATTCCCGGCCGTTCAGGCCTTGGACCCACAATGGTCATATCACCAACCAGTACATTCCAGAGTTGCGGCAGTTCATCAAGACGGGTTTTTCTCAGAAAGTTGCCAACTTTGGTAATTCTTGGGTCATTTTTCTGAGCCCAAACGGGGCCTGTTCCGGACTCTGCATCATTTCGCATGGTTCTGAATTTTTTCATCATGAATAAGCGAATATAGTTTTCCTTTTGATAGCCAATGCGCATCTGCTGATAAATAACGGGTCCGTGGCTATCAAGACGAATAGCCAGTGCGATAAAGGGAAACAGTGGCAGGGTGATGACCAGCCCGGCCAAGGCGATAACAATATCCATTAATCGTTTGCACACAAAGGCGAGAGGATGGACATAGGTTGACTCTTTCATGGGTACACTCCTTAAGTACATGTTTAAATTCTTATGTTTCAGTTGTTACTCTTTTCCATTGGCCTTTGGTTTGGCCTGATAGATAGTTAATTAAGCCGATAGCCATAGCCATGTGCCCGGATACCAGGTAAAAAAGTACTCTCAATTTTTTATGATCTGGTTGTGATCGATGGCAAATATAAAAGACAGTAGTTATGTAAATGCCCAGTTGAATGAAAAGAATAATCTGAAAAGTACTGTACGACAGTGACAGAAAAACTGAAGATGCCAGTACCATAAACAGGAACAGTGGCATGAATGGACGTAAAAATTTACCGGAAAAAAAATTGAAGGCTATCTTTCCAAACTTTGGATGTAATAAGCCAGCGTGACGAACGGCCTGCTGAATGTTTCCGGCAGCAATTCGCTTTCTTCGTTGGAAGTCCATTTCATTGCATGCCTGCTCAAGCTCCATGGCAATTATTCTGGGATCATAAAGACACCGGTAGCCCTTCATGGTTATTTGTATAGGCAGGGTGAAATCATCATTGATCGTATCTGCGGGGATCAAGTCAAACAGCTCACGGCGAAAGGCATAAAATGCACCATGTACTCCCAGTGTTGCACCCAGAGTACTTTCTCTTGTTTTGATGCTTCGCTGGTACTGCCAGTAGGCTTGCTCGCCAACACTGAGTGATTGTAAAAAGTGGTAGCTACCGCAAATTACCCCGGTGTTTTCATTGCTTAGGTGAGCTGCAACGATTAACAGGCTATCGTTCGATAACAGTGAAGACACATCGGAGAGGGCAACCACGCTACAACGGGAGAGGTTGATGGCCTCATTCAAAACGGCGACTTTACCGACGTTTTCAGGCTTTTCTACCACTGTCAGGTTCAGATGGTTGCATTCAGGCTCGGTCAGTGCTTCCTTTGCCAGCTGGGCAGTACCATCTGTACAGCCATCGCATACCAGTATCACTTTCAGTTTATAGTCCGGGTAATCAAGGGTAGCGATGTTTCTGATTTTTTCCTGGATAGTGCCAGCCTCATTATAGGCGGGTATGATCAGACTGATACTTGGCAGCATATGATCAAGAGGCGTGATTTGATAGTGCCGATGATAAAAGTTGGGTAGTGTGTTTTCCAGTCCCTGTGTCAGCAATTTCAAAGCAAGGGGATAACCAATATGGTGATAAACAATCACCATGCCTGCCATGAAGAAGATAATCAAGGCCAGCCACTCGATCATATTGGCCTCCCGCAATACAGGTCATCGTATTGCCTGATCATTCTCTCCAGGTTGCAATGGTTCACCACGAAATTGCGTGCCGACTCCTGTTTTTCTTTATTGATGCCTGAACAGAGCTGGGTTTTGAGGGCGGCTGCCAATGCCCGGATACTTTCAGCCTTGATCAGGATACCGCTTTGTGGGTCAACTGCTTCACGACAGCCGCCCACATCGGTCAAGACAACCACTCTCTGACAAGCCTGAGCTTCCAGTGGCGAGAGTGGGAGACCTTCTTTTTTTGAGGCGAGACAGAAAATATCAATAGCGTGGTAGAAGTCGGGCATATCATCAATGACTCCCAGAAAGTGTACCCGTTGCGCTATGTCAAGCCGTCTGGTCAGATTTCTGAGTTCATGCTCAAGTTCTCCCCCACCGGCAAGAGCAAGGTGTACACTGTCGGGTAACCGGGAAAAAGCATGAATCAAGAGATCATGGCTTTTAACCTCGGTAAAGCGTGCTGCACAACCAATAATGGCTGCATCCGGGGGCAGATTCAGTTTGTTTCTGGCTGTGGTTTGGTCTGATGGCTGGAATTTATCCGTGTCAACGCCATTAAGAATTACTGATGGTGTAAAGCACGGAATATGCTGTCGAATGCTGGCTGCAACCAGCTCTGCATCTGCGGCAACGGCAGGTTTGAGCAGGTGGAAGCAGGCAGCTACCAGCCAGCGTCGTTTTTGGTTGCCAAGATGCCAGGCGTCGTGCTCAGTGTGTATATGCCCGCATTTGGCCAGTTTGGCGGCGATTCCACCATAGATAAGTGGACCTGCATGGTGGGTATGAACCACATCAACATTCAGTTGTCGTAAAAGTCTTGCGAGCTTGGTCATCGTAGAGAGACTCAATCCGGGAGGCTTGGTCAGAAAGTGAAGCCTGTCCTTGTCCTGAAGCCGTGGCCAATGCTCAATGGCCTCCGAATGTGTTCCCTCAAGGCTGATAATATGTACATTCTCCGGGTTTTGGGCTTTTCGCTGTATGTCCAAAGCCATTGTCTCGATACCGCCCGGAGCGAGGTGCTGGACTATCTGTGCTACAACGGGAGAAGCTGTCACGATGATTTCTCCCCTTCACTGAACCAGTCTTTTTCCGGATCGTAAACCAGGGCTGGTGCTGTGGGCATTGACGGTATCCTTGCCAGAACGGGGACGCCCGCAATTCGTTCAATACTATTTTGAAGTCGTAAGGTGCTATCAGATATTTCTGAAATTGCTGCCAGACCAGTACCGATGCCCAGACCGGCAAAGACACCTGCAACAATAAATAATGAAGCGGGAAGGGCATTAGGACTGCTGGGTGTGAAAGGTTCGTCGATGATTTTAACCTGTTCTGACTCTTGGTAACCACTCAGGTCTTCCGCCACTTTTGCCATGACATAACGATTAAGAAAATCATCATACAGTTTTTGTTTAATAGTAAAATCCCGTTGCAGTTCAACCAGAGTCCGCTCGACCTCAGCAAACTGCTGCACTTTATTCTGGAGCTTGTCGGTTTGATCTTTAATATTTTTCACTTCATTTTGCAGGCTGTTCACTTTGGCTTTCGCTTCCTGAACCGCCTGAAGCTGAGAGGCCAGTATGGTGGTCTGTCCACCCTGGGAGTTATCCATTGAAACAGAGGGCGTGGATGACGCCAGGTTCCAGAGGCGTTGAACATCTTCCGTTTTTAACTGACTGCTTTCAGCAATCATTCGCTGGCGTTCAGCTTGCAGTCTGTCGAGTTCTCGAACCAGTGTCTGAACCTTGCTGTGCTTCTCTGTATAGCGGGAGCGAAGCATGCTCAGTGTGGTGCGGGTGTTAATAATTCGTTCTTCAAGTTTACCGATAACGGGGTTGGTTTGCGCCAGGTTACCATTGAACTCTTCCATTGCCGCTTTGGCGCCAACCAGTTCTGTCTCTTTTTCCATTAACAGCTGGCGCAGTTCTGCCAGTCTGGTTACGTTCGCTTTATGGAGTTCAGGAAGTTCCAATGCGAACCTTGCCTTGTAATCAGATAGTTTCAGTTCAGCGTCAGAAAGCTCCTTATGTCGACTATCTACCTGATCCTTGAGAAACTGGGTTGAGGCAACTTGCCAGGATTTTTGTGGTGCCTGGACCAGAGTAAGGAAGTGCTGGGTAACTTTGGTCAGCAGCTCTTTAATATCCGTTTTGTTCTGACTTCGATAATAGATTTTAACCAGTTCACCGCCGAAGACGATCGATAATGCACTTGATAGCTCATCAATGGCTTCATCTATTTGCTCCTCGGATGATTTATAGTCGATAAACCCAACGGCTTTGGCTACGCCCTTTAATACCTTGCGGCTCTTGAGAAGTATTTGCAGTGCTAATTGCCGTTCTTCCAGATTTGTGGATATGGTGAAGTCTTCCAGAATCGGGTTTAGCTCAGTGGTATTCTGAAGCAGTATGGTGGTGTGTGCTTCATAATATTTCGGGGCCATAAAACTGGCCAGAAAACCAATCACCGGCATGATGAGAACAGGCACACAGATGGTGTAGCGACGGCGCCAGGCTGCGCTGAGAAGTCGAAAGAGGTTCCTCAGCATTTCATTGGACACCTTCACCTCCAGAAATATCGTTTCCTACTGCTTGAATGGTGGCTGAATCAAGGGCCAGTTCAGGTTGATAGACCAGCTCTATTTTTTCACTGTATTGCTCCAGTATATTTTTCAGACTCTGCAGCCTTGCCCATGAGTCATTCAGTGTTTTGAAGGGTTGTCCGGCGGAAGAAGGCGCTACAGAAATAGTGATGTTGAGTTGCTGGCTCTTGGGTAATGAATTAAAAAACAGACCGATGACCTGTTTATGCTGATTGTTAGCCTCTAATTCCTGATCGCTGAAATTGATCGATAATTGACGACGATATACATTTTTTGAAATAGGTAATGGGTTTTCTGCTTCCTTTAGTTGAGCGATAGCATCGGCAATTTGCTGAGTTGATCTTGCTTGCTCCTGTTCCATCAGGGCCTGAAAGTTGAGTTTTGAGTTGCATCCATAAAGGAGTGACATACTGAAAATGATCAGTATGGCAAAGGTGTGGGATCCATATCGCTTAATCACGGTGACTTCCCTGTTATCAGTTTTAAATTATCATTCAGTCAACTGGTTCAGTGGAAAATTATCATTGATCGATCATTTTTGTCCTTCGGTGAACGGTTGCTTTCCTTTATTACTATTAATTGTAGCTTTTGTTGAAAGAAGAAATTAATTAAATGAGCCATGTTTTTTTAACGTAATAAATGGTTGATCAGTGCTTCTAACTGAGCGGCTCTGTGCTGCCATGATTCAGACGAGACCCTGTTCTGCCTCCTGGCTTTTTCTTCTCTGAGTTCATTGGCTCGCAAAATTACTCTGGAAAATGGCTCTCTGGGTGACTGAATTGCCAGGAGATCCTCATATTCTCTTGCTGCAGGAAAAGAAGTGGCAGCGATGGGCGTACCCGATGCAAGATATTCTCTCAGCTTCAGGGGGTTACACGCCGCTATCTGTTTGTTGTTGCGAAAGGGCAGCAGAGCCACATTCCAGTGCTGAATATACGAGGGCAGTTGATGATGGGGCCTGGCTCCCAGAAAGTGTACATTTGGCAAGGCCGCAAGGGATGAGACATCGGTTTTGATATCACCAATAAAAACAAATTGCCAGCTGGGCAGGGCAGTGGCGGATTGGGCCAGCAGGTCCGTCTCTAGCCAGCCAGAAATACTGCCGTAGAAACCGGCAATCGGGCCATTTTCCGGAAGATCATGGGGTCTGGCTGCTGGTGATGAAAATAGCGGATAATCAACACCGTGAGGCAGAATTATAGTGTCAGGATGAGCAAACTTCCTGGCCAGTGTTTTGCTGACAACAAGGATCAGGTCAACCTTTTCAGCCAGCTCCTGTTCCAATGGCTTGACCATTTTATGATCAACACCATCAAGGCCTTCAAAGTCATCACCACAATAGTAGATGGACGCTTGCTCATTGAGACTACCAACCATATCGACGGCAGTGGGTAGTGATAGCCAGAGAATAACCTTGTCAAATCTTTCCTGTGCTATTGCCCGGTTAATGTCTTTAAGCAACAGTCGTTTGTTCAGTTGACGAACCCATTTGAATCTGTGAAAAGGGAGAACTTTGGGATTGATGATAACAGGGGGCATCTGCTCTTGGGGCATTTGCGCAGACTTACCCTTAAACATCGCCATCATCTTTTGCCAGACTCGTTTTAAATCCCTTAACGAAAGCTGCGGCGATCTCATGCCAATGGAGTTTACCCAGATTACCCGATGCCTTGTCATTAAATGACTGATCAGGTGCTGGGTGCTGGAAGGTAAGCCTCCCCAGTCTTCTCCAAATACAATGAGATCAGCCACTGTCACTCTCCGATAGCAAATTTGATGCAGACTCAGTCAAGCAACCAGCTCACCTTGTATGGGGTGAAGCCAAATTTCTTTTTGAATCGTCGTAAACTGGGGCTACCACCGAAATATGCATCGTAGACATAGTATTTTGCCGACGGATAGTGTTCATAGGTGTACCTGGCAATTTCGGAAATTAACATGGGCACAATGCCATCAGATTTGTAATCATCGTGGCCAAAAAAGGTCGAAAGCAGAATCATTTCACCAGCCATCAGGCAACCGGCATAGGCGACCAGGGTGTCTTCTTTGAATATGCCAAAATAAGGGTAGTCATGGGTACTGGTTAACGTCTTGGGGTTATTAATGGGTGTAGGGTCCTGCTCAAGTAGTTCACTGGGCATGGCGCCCTGTCTTACAGGTGCCGAACGGTGGATATTGCCAATGGCATTCAGGTGGTTGTTGTAATCAATTCGAGAGAATGTATAGCCTTTTCGCTGGGCCTTTTTTATATTTCTGCGGGCTGAGCTTTCAATGTTTTTCAGGTAATGGTCGTGGTTTTCTGGCAGTGGCATCAGAGCTACACCATATTGCAAATTACGAATCAATGGGAAGCGGGGATGACGATGGGTTGCCATTTGATAAAAATCCCGCACGACATCCGCATAAAATTCATGATTTTCTGAGGTTTTTTTCAGGTCAAGGAGAATTTTCAGTTTTGGTAGCGATAGCGCGAGCCTGACATCAGCCAGAAGATTTTTAATATCCATATTTATCACTTAAGCCTTTAGCTGATGAAACTGCCACAAGCAGAACCGAATCCCAGTTTTTTAATGGATTTAAGCATGGCCTGATTGTTTTCCTGAGTATCAATATAAAAAGTATTAAATCCCCTGGATATCATATGGTTCATGGCTGCCAGAATACCGATGGTTGCCAGACCTTGCCCTCTGAATTCAGGCTGTGTCCAGATAGAACCAATAACGACGTCAGAAGCATTTACCTGATAATAACGGCAAAAACCAACATTAAGACAGCCGCAGGCTGAAAGTTGGCCAGAATTCGAAAGAAAATAAAAAATGCGATTTGGCATGATGGCCTTGATCAGTTGTTTCATGAAGCCTGTGACGCCAAAATATTGAAGCAACGGTGAGAAGTGGTATAAAGCCTTAAAAAAACTATCAATTATTATAAATTGATAGTGATGGTTTGGGTTAATTGATTGTTGTCTGGATTGTTGTCTGGATTGTTGTCTGGATGGCTGCCTGACCTGTTTGAATATGTAGTTCTTCAACTGATAAATCCTTTTTAGTCAGCAAATAATAAGTAATGATAGCAGCTCTCTATCGGAGAAATAATGGTTATTGATCCTGCTCACGGGGAAAATGGTTATCTGTGTAATTGGCAATGGCAATACTGATGGCAGTGATGATATAAACCGGCCATAAAAATCCCTGACTCAAGAAGGTCCCGGATACACAGAAGCCGACCAGCCCGGCGTAGGTTCCTGCTGCAATGGCTGAGATATGGGGATCATACTCTGGTGTCCCTTTATTGTTGTCCAGCCTTTTCAATGAGCCCATTATGGACATGAAAATGGTGAAAATCATAAAACCGAACAGGCCAAAACCGACAAAACCCGCCTCTGACATCACCTGAAACCAGGTGCTGTGAGTAACATGAGCCTTACCCTCCGCCCGGCTGTGGGTTGCATAATCCCAGTAATTATCCAGAAAGAGATCGAGGCCAACGCCCGTCATCGGGTTTCTCAGAGCCATGTTAAAAGCTGCCTCCCAGGCATGGATGCGTCCCATGGCTGACTCATCGATGCCATCCTCTGCGGCGCCCCCGGATTTACGGTCGCTAATGCCGGCTGCGGCCACCAGAATCATCAAGGCAAAACTGCCAATACTAATGAGCAGCAGCTTTGATTTGATGATCCTGAGACCAAAGATGCCAAATACGGCAACAGTCGCCAGTAAGCCTCCGCGGCTCTGTGTAGCAATGATTGATGAAACAAAGACGACAATACCGGTCAGGCCAAGGAGCGTTCTGAATTTGCCGGTGCCTTTGGTGGAGGCGTAGGCAACGGCATAGCTCATCGGAAAGCTGAGAACCAGCGACAGGTCATTAGGATCACCCAGGCTGGTACCCGGAATGGTGACACGGGTTTCCTCAACCATACCGATACCGTTGGCATTGTTATAAAGAGTGACAGCGCCCACTGCCAGCCCGGAACAGATGATCATGAAGTGAGCCAGTTTGAAGTGCCAGTGCTCGGTCATCATCCATGAGATGGCCAAAACCATGATGCCTATTTTCATATAGACACTGGTAAAGGCACCAAAAGCGACAGGAGGGTAGCTGGAAAATACGATACCAACCACAACCCAGCCGAAAAAACGGGCAAAAATGGTATGTTCATGTCGCCAGTAGACCTCAACCTTCTCGGTCAGAAAAATATGCCAGGCGAGCACAAAGTATGAGGCCAGCGCTGTCAACAGTGGAATCTTTATTGGGTCCAGTTGTGGAAATACCTCATGAAGCCTGAAAAAAGAGAAGAGAATGAATATCAGGCAAACCACAAAGGGTTTGCGCAGGATAAACAACAATACCAACGGGATCACTGCCAGAGGTAGCAGGGCGATCGGATGGGGGAATATCAGACAAGGCAGTGCTGCCAATGCACAGTAGGCGGTGACGGTAACGGTCTGGTAGCGATTAATAAACAGCCGTTCAAGGTTGGGTAGCTGCATTTTTAACCACCCTAGTGCCTCAAGTACTTGAGGGTTGTATATAGCTGACGACGAAAAAGGAGCAGCTGAGTGGCACCAAACAGTAGTGCTCCAGCCAGGATCATCAGGAACAGTTGCACTGGCGCAGGTACTTGACCGGTCAATTGATCTCGCAGTAGCAGTAAACCCGACAGCATAATCATGGCGCTGCAGAAACCGGGAAAAAGAGCACTCAGAAACGCTGATGGTTTCAGCTCAAATGCCGGGAGTATGAGTCTCAGGTGGAAAGCAAAACTGATCAGGTTAATACCGAGCCAGGCCCAGCATGCCCCGGCAACACCATATTGGATACCATAGAAAAAAGCAGGCAAGGTCAAGATGGTTAACAGCAGTGTTCTGCTGTTTTTACCGGGTTCACCAATGGCGGTTATGCTGGTAGCCATCATTTCTGACAGCATTCGCAATGGGCTGGTCAGGCAGAGGATTTGAAACGGGACAATAGCGGCAGCCCATTTGTCAGAGAGTACCAGCGTGATCAGCTCGGGGGATACGGCACACATACCAAGATACATGGGAAAAAGTACCAGGCTGGCAAGCTGAACAGATTTATGCAGATACTGACCTGCAACAGCTCGTTCGTTCTGAAGTTTGGCAAAGGATGCAAGTCCCAGATGGTTAAGAAGTTCGCCGATCTTGTCACTGGGAAGATTGGCCAGGTTTGTGGTTACCGAGAACACGCCCAGATCGGCTTTGCTGAGCAGACGGCCAATGCTGATGCTGCCAAAGACATTGACAAAATAACGCAACATATCATTGACCGTCGCTATGCCACTAAAACCTGCCATTTTGGCGAACCCGTGGAAACTCAATGTCGGCCAGACCCGGCAGGGGGCAATAAGGTTATAGCCAATGGCCAGCGCCAGGCGCATGAACAGATGCCCGAGAATCAGTGACCATACGCCGAGACCAGACGCAGCCATGGCAATGGTAACAAGACTGGTCAACATGGCGGTATAAAACTGCACTTTTTCCCGCGCTTTGAACAGCATCTTGCGGCTTGCCATGGCATAAGGCAGGGTATGGAACATCATAATAAGATGCTGGAAGGCGACCGCCCGGACCAGCGTTGTCACTCTTGGCTCATCAAAGAAATTGGCAATAACCGGAGCGATGGAAAAGAAAAAGCTGAAAAACACCAGGCAGGAAACAATGTTAATGGTGAATGCCTGCCTGAGCCGAAGTGCTGTGAGTTCTTCTGCCTGAATGATCGCCTTGCCGATGCCAAAGTCTCCCATCAGGGCAAATATACCGATAAAAGCCATGGTCATGGCCATAAGGCCATAATCTTCCGGGGTCAGGAGGCGGATCAGAATCAGTGTATTGAGCCAGGTGAAAATCTGTGCCGCAAGGCGCAGCATGGCACCCACTTTCAATCCTTTGATAACATTCTGGCCGAGTTCCATTGAGTTCATCCAACCGTTTGAGAGCGATCCTGGTTCTTTTTAGCCAGGGGATGAGCGGGTGACGCTTTGGGCAAATTGGGCCAATCGTAACCTTTTGCCTGCACGGCTTGCTGGTAAACATCAAGAATCCCGGGCAGGATCGCCTGACTTGAATATTTATTGATAACCGTAGCAATGCACGCTTCCCCGAGTTGCCACTTCACGGCCTCTGGAAGCGAGTACCAGAACTGCAGCAAATTGCTCATTCCATCAAGGTCTCCAACCGGCGATGTCCAGCCATTGAAGCCCTGCACAATGAGGTCGGGTAGCCCTCCCACAGGAAAGCTCAGGACCGGCACGCCATGAGCCATGGCTTCAAGTGCCACCATGGGTAAGCCTTCAAAACGGGATGTCATACACAACAGGCCAATGTCTCGCCAATGGGCTTCCATGGACTGAACCTGCCCCATGAACATCACGTTATTGACCTGCTGCTTTTGCAGTATTTTTTCCATTGGGCCGCTGCCGTATAGCCTGAAGGGAAGATGTGGCAGGTGTTTGGCCAGCTGCAGAAACAGATCAGGACCTTTCTCGTGACTTAACCGGCCAACAAAGGCGATGGCCTTGCCTGGAGGTGGATAATGTTCCGGAACAGTCACAAAGTTATCAATCCGATGGGGAGCACTGATCCACCGTTTGGCAATCTCCTCACTGATGGCAATATTTTCAGACATGAGGCTGGTTAGCTGATCAAGCAGTGAATATAAACGGACCATACCTTCACCCGGATCACCATTATGAAAGGTGGAAACAACAGGCGTTCTGCTGATGACTGCAGCCAGGCGGCCAAAAATACCGGCTTTGTACCCATGGCTGTGAAGTAACAGGGGTTGGGTGTCTTTCAGTGCTGAAATCAGCCCGGCCAAGTTGCCACTGAGATAGCGAAAGTGGATTGCCGAGTCTGTCAAGGCCGGTTCAAGAGGATGTTCATTCTGGTATTTTTGGAAAAACCAGACCTCGGCAGGCCAGCCACTGTTTTTCAGTGCTTTGCCAAGTTGGTAAACATGGCTCTCAATACCGCCTGCCTGTCGGGAGTCCAGAAGTATGGCAATGGGGTGGTCAGACATTATTGTCTCCCTGACGATCCTGCGTATTACCCGACAAAACACCCTGACTTGATATGAGGCTGATGAAGTCATGGGCGGACAGCGTCTTCCCGTAGAAATAGCCCTGTCCTTCCTGACAACCTTTTTTAGCCAGATAGGTTTCCTGTTCAACAGTCTCGACACCCTCCGCCAGAACTTTCAGGTCGAAGCTCTTGCCAATCTGGACAATCGCTTCAACGATGCCACAGTTTTCCCTGTTATAAGGAAGGTCTTCGACAAAGGACTTGTCAATTTTGATTTTATCGAATGGAAACTGTTTAAGGTAACCCAGAGAGGAATAACCCGTGCCAAAGTCATCAAGAGCCAGGCCCACCCCGATGCTTTTAATGTTCTGAAGCTGGATTTTGGATGCTTCCAGATCTTTGATAATGGAGGTTTCTGTCACCTCAAGTTCCAGGGCATCAGGAGGAACCTGGTATTTATTCAGGAGAAAAGCGATACGTTCAGCAATCTTGTCATCCTGCAGTTGAATGGCCGAGAGATTGACTGACATACGCAGGTTTTGAAAACCGTCAAGATGCCACTGATGTAACTGTTGGCAGGCATTTTCCAGAACCCAGTCCCCAATGGGAATAATATCAAGACTGTGTTCTGCCATGGGGATGAACATATCTGGCGAGATCAACCCTTTCTCCGGGTGATTCCAGCGCAGCAAGGCCTCTGCCCCCACCATCTGCCTTTTTTGATAGTTAAATTGTGGCTGAAAGACCAGGCTGAGTTCGCGGTTTTCAAGGGCCCGGTGGAGATCCATCTCCAGCCGTTTGCGCTGACGGATTTCGGTATCGATAGTGGCTACATAAAACTGGTAACGATTGTGGCTTCTGGATTTTGCCATGATCATGGCAAATTCAGCCTGTTGCAGTAACGTGTCGACATCTTCGCCATCATCAGGAAAGAGTGTTATTCCCACGGTAGCACTGATGGTCAGCTGCTCACTATTAATCTCAAACGGTCGGTCAAGCTGCTTGATTAAAGACTGGGCCAGTTCAGCAGCCTCATAAGGTTGCTCTATCTTTGATTGAATAATGGCAAACTGATCTTCACCTAATCGGCCAATATAGGCTTTGTTGCCGATACAGTTTCTCAGGCGATCCGAGACTTTTACCAGAATATGTTCGGCAACATTGAAGTTTACCTGGGCATTTAATGATTTAAAGTCATCCAATCCGAGGCAGAGAATAGCAATATTTTCATGCTTTTTTTTGGCCTTATGGATAAATGTATTGATTTTATTCTGTATGGTTCGGCGATTTGGTAGTCTGGTCAGGTAATCATACTGGGAAAGCCGCATAATATGGGCTTCTGCTTTTTGACGTAGACTTTGATGGTAGTTAATGGAAGTTAACAATTTATTGGCTGTTCTGACCCAAAGGCCCAATTCATTATTTTCATTACCTTCAGGCACGGGCAGTTGCTGCAGTCCCGGTTCTTCAGGATCAATACTGGATAAATGGTGTATCAAACGATTCAAGGGGCGAGTCAGTAACGTTGAGTAGATCATGTACATTAACAGTGCCATGGCTATGGCCCTGATTATCCCGGTAAATACGACAACGACCGATCTTTGAATAAACGCCTTACCTTTGTGGGCAGTATCAATTGAGAGAATCAGTTCCCCAAACTGAATTTTCCCTGGTTCGTTGCTATATAATGGCTGGCGGTATATTCGGATGGGGTCAAAAATATAGTCTGATAAAAGGCGGTACCGGGAAGCAAAAAAGGGTCTTTTCACCACGGCCAGCATTGACGAATCGTTCATTCGTATTGAGGCCACCTGCACAGATTTCATTTCCAGCAGACCATTGAGCACTTCCTGTCCCATGTCGGAATCATGGCGATAGGCTGCCCTGCTGGCGGGGTCATGGATCATTGCCAACATTTCCCTGGCTTTGCGGTCAATATCAGCGTTGGACAGGTGAGCATCCAGAAAGACCTGCACAAGGCTCAATAAGACACCTAATATACAGGCACAGAGGAGAACCGCCTTAAGCAGTTTAATGGACAGTTTTTCTGCGCAATGCATGTCTTTCTGTGTATCCATAAAAATAACTTCAAAAGTTTGCCATGTATTCAGGGTTATTTGGATACAGCATCATTTCTGAATGTATTCAGGCATATTTTCTGATTGGTGATTTTTTACTGCCTTATGGATTAACTATAGAGTTTGATCAGGTTTGTGTGCTATAAAAAAGTAGAATTTCAAATTTTTTAATTACTGAATCTATTTTATGATTTCATTTGTTTAAGTACTTAACTACTCATGTCTGTTCTTTTGTCTAATCTAATTAAATGTGTGTTGTTTAAAATTCTGTTTTACTTTTAATAGATAAACAATAAGAAGTGTTGAAGTTGGGAGTAACAGGTAATGGATTACGCGACTTATCAAGCCAGTAGCTGTGATATTATTGAATTGCAAAGCAAATTCAATGCAGAGACAGTGAATGAGGTTAGAGGTCACTTTGATCATTTAATTAAAGAGTGTGCAGGAGACGTACTTGTTGATATGAGTTCTGTTAATGAACTTGATTCTTCAGGTATCGGCGCCCTGGTTTTTCTTTATAAGCGACTAAAAACCGAGAGTAGAAATCTTGGATTGCTTGGTGTTAATGGAAAGCCTGACGAGTTATTGACAATGCTCAGGATTAACCAGACGATCAAGCAATATGAGAGTATTGAAGAGTATCTGTCGAAAAAATAAATTATTTTTATTTTTTTCTTTGTCAGGACCGGGCGGGAAATCTCCCGGGTATCTGCTTGTTTATCTTTTTTTCCCGTTACTCTCCTCATGTGTAATCTTGTGGCCACTTCATGCTGATCGCGATTATAGCCTTACAGTTGATGAAAAAAGCAATATCCGGGATATTGACCGATCGTATGTCATCAAATGGTTAGATATAAGCCAATCCAGATACCTTGAACTCAAAAAAGCCGGTGGTGAGTATTGTCTACCCGGACAGATGCGCATCATTAATGATCAGCACCAGCTGGTGATTCGTGAGATTGATGGTGATCTTCTGGGCGACGCCAGTCATCGATTAAGCAAATCATTCTCTGCCCTTGAACAGCTTCGTTTGATGATGGAAACGATGGCTCAGGATGATGGATGCCTTGCACAGTATGCTGCAGGGCTGATTCAAAAGGGCCATAAACCCTTACGGGCTGAAGACTCTGCGCTGGGACTTTCAGACTGGCCAAGACCGGTAAATTTAAGGCAGTTTATGCGGGAGCCTCAATGAAGAGTCTCAAAGGTATATGGGCCGGGTTGCACATATTGATAGTTCTCCTGTTACTGGCTGTTTCTTCTGCCGTCATGTCTGAAAATAAACCCATCGAAAAGGGCGGGGTGTTCTTGATAAGGCTGAGTGATGGTGATGGGACTCTTCCTCTGCTACAGGTTGATGAGTCCATGGCAGTTACGTTTTCTGATGAACTTGTGCTCAATTTTATGGGGATGGATGAAGAAGCTGCATTTGCTGAAATACTCAGGGAGACTGACGACTCATACAATGTAGAGGATATTAGCTATATTGCCCCGAATCGTTTGATCAACATTGCCATCCTTGGTGAGATCCAGAACCCCGGGAAGTACCCTTTTCCCGTTGACTCCTCATTAACCAGCCTTAATTCATACTACTCGTTTTTTGATGATACTGACGTGGAGGCAGACTTTACCCTGATCAGAAACAGCCAGCGTATTAAAGTGCCTGCTGGACAATCAGCACAATGGCAGCTGGAAGTCGATGATGCGGTACTGATTTCTCTTCGGGAGAAACTGCCTGAAAAAACAGTTGATCCCCCGAAGCAGGAGGCCAGTGATAAAAGAAATCTACATCAATCTGATTTAGCCAATAATCAAAGTGCTGGCCTGGAAGATCAGCCTGCGCTTGCACCAGAAAAACAGGAAGCAGCTCCAGAAGCATTACCTCCGGAAGCAGTAGCTCCAGAAGTAATACCTACAGAAGTAATACCTCCAGAAGTAGTAGCTCCAAAAGTCGCTGACTCACCAGAAGTTAAGGTTGATATGTCATCCGTCCGGATGAGAGACCCCAAGCATTATCAATTGCAGTCAGGGGATATTCTGGTCATTGGGCTGCCAGGAGAAGAGGGATTCAATACGAACTTTCTTATTGGCAGAGATGGGACAATTCACCTTCCTGAAGTGGGGCAGTTGAAAGTGGCCGGCCTTACCTTAAGGGCAGCGGATAAAGCTATTTATACCGCGCTGTCCGAGGTTTTTCTCGGGCTTGATAAGCTGACCATTCATTTGAAGGAAAAACGGTTATTGATCACTGTACTTGGCTTTGTCAAGGAGCCCGGGGAAGTAGAACTGCCCAGTACCGGTAATATCCAAATGGCGATCACCGAGGCCGGTGGCTTTGTTGATGGTGCCCAGCTGGATAAGCTGCAGCTGAGAAGAGATGGTAAAAAGATTGTGTTTAACTTTAAACGTTATCTTGATACCGGTGATCCCACGGTGCTGCCAGAAATAAAGTCTCTGGATGAAATTTTTGTGCCTACCTCGCCTGGCCTGAGCAGCGTCCACGGAGAGCCAAGGGCCGTTGATAACAAAGCGGTGGATTCTGTTTCTGACCGAACCGTGATCAAAGTCTTTGGTGAAGTCATCAAGCCCGTCAGCTTTCCTTTTCAGGAAGGCATTAATGTAGTGGATGCCCTGTTAAAAGCGGGTGGGGTTACCCGTTATGCCAATGTTGAGCAGATTAGGGTGCTGTCTGGCACAGAGCCCAAGATGTTTAACCTGAAGCAGTTCCTGGAAAGTGGCAAAGATGAAGATCTGCCACTGTTAGATTCAGGGTCAACCATCTTTGTGGCTCAGCAGGTTGATTCCGTTTCTGGTGGGGCGCGTAAAGTGTATGTGATGGGGCAGGTTCAGAAGCCGGGCGCCTTCGAAACGTCGGACAATGTTGGTTTTCTGGATGTTATTGCCAATTCAGGGGGGCCTACCCAGTATGCCGATATTCGGGCCGTCAGGGTTCTTAAAAGTGATGGTACTGTAGTTCCTTTCAACTTTCAGGATTTTACCGAGGGTCGAATCACGGGTTTACCTTCCATTGATTCCGGAGACGCGGTCTTTTTCCCTGAAAAAGGTCCTGAGGATAATAAGTCCTGGCTTAAGCTTGGCACGGATGACTCACTGAAAATACTGGGTGCCATCAAAAAGCCGGGGCGCTATGAGTGGGCACCTTCGGTAGATTTTATGGATTATCTCAGTAACGCCGGTGGCCCTACCGATAAAGCAGACCTTGCCCATGTAAAAATTATTAAGCCAGGCCCCAATGACCAGCGGAATATCATTGAGTTCAATATGCAGGAGTTTATTGAGGTGGGTGGGGCATGGTCAGATATGCCTGAACTGAGCGGTGGTACAACCATTGTGATTCCCGAGTTGCCGGAGAACCCATCCGCCAATACTTCCAGCTGGGTCAAGTTACCAAAGGAAAATGCCATCTATGTTATGGGTGCGGTCAAGTCACCGGGGCGCTACGCATTTAATAATGAAATGGGCTTTCTGGATATCGTTGGTGCTACTGCGGGACCTTCAGAAGAAGCAGACCTTAGCCAGATTCGGATCATCCATCGTAATGAGGGGGCTCCCAGAGTCACCAAACTTGACCTTGTGAAATATTTTGAAACCGGAGACGAGACGTTACTGCCAAAAGTGAAGCCCGGCGACACGATCTTTTTCCCATCCAGAAAACGCAAGTGGGTTGAGAAAAGTCCAGAGGATACGGTCAGGATTATGGGGTCCGTTTATGTGTCGGGCCGCTATGAGTTTACCAATAACATGACCATTCTGGATCTGCTGGCAGAGGCGCAGGGGCCAAAAGAGACGGCTTATATTGAGAAAATACTCATTGTCAATAGCTCCTGTTGTGAAAACAGGGCCACAACGTTTGACCTGGTGGATTTTATGAAAGATCCGGATGCTTCGCGGTTGCCGGTGTTGAGGGCTGGCGATACGGTTTTTGTGCCAGAGCTATCACAGTCGTACTGGAATGTTCTCATGCATCGGGTTGCGGATGCGGGCAGCATTTTAACGGTCATTCAATTGCTCTGGAATTTGGGCTGGATTACGCCATGATCAAGCTACCCATCAACTATCTGGAGATTGAAGAGATCTATGGCTGCAGTATTGGCAAGGGGTTGCGTTCGGTGGCTATTACGTCGGCTAACCCGGAAGAAGGTTGCAGTACCCTGGCTTATGCTTTAAGTCAGCGAAGTGAAGTCGATGGCAAGCGAACGTTGCTGGTAGAAGTGAACCTGCTGCACCCTGAACTGGGGGATATTTCCGGGCATATTCATACGGACTGGTTGCCAAATCCCCAGTCTGCTGATGGATGTATTATGCGTTCGGATGATGTGAATCTGGATATCCTGCCAGCCCCTTGTGATACCGATGTACTCAGATTCCGCAGTGCCACCAATATGGGCAAGCTGATGGAGCATTGGCTGGAAAACTATGACGCGGTGATTTTTGATACGTCCCCGGTCAATGCCAGAAATCGCAATAATATTCCCGCAGAGTCGATTTGTGCCATGGTGGATGGAACAATAATGATCGTAATGGCTGGAGTAACTCGGCAAACACAATTCAAAACTGCACTGGACAGGCTAACCCAACATGATGTCTCATTGATTGGTGTTGTATTTAATGACTATCTAAATCCCCGGCTGGCTGATGAAATTTGTCGGGAAACCCGTCGACTTGACAACTGGTTCCCGAATACCATGCAGAAAATCAGGAATTACGTTAAAAAATCTTCATTCTTTAATATTGATCTTTAGCCCGAATAGTTCATATACGTGCCGCCGTTGGTTATTTTCCTATTGATCAGGTTGGTGGCGTCACACCAATCTCAATGGTTGGGCCAAGGAATTTAGGGCCAGTATTGAGAAAATGTACCTCCAGCACAGCCAGCACTCTGGCCAGTATCTCTCTGGCTCTGTTACTGAAATCAATGTCATAGCCCTCGCCAGCATTAAAGGCGATGGCATCAATGTCGTGATTTATGGCGATGTATAGGGCGCGCTTATTGTGTGGGGCCTGGGAAATAATGGTAAAGCTATCCAAATCGAAAACATGATGTGCCCTGAGAACGGAATCAAGCGTTCTGAAACCGGCATAATCCCGATATATTCGTTCTGCAGGGACGCCTTTTTTGAGCAGGTCTCGCCTTATGGTGCTTGGTTCATCGTAAAATCGAGTGCTGTTATCGCCGCTGATGAGAATGTAATCAATTTTACCAGCCTTGTAGAGTTGGAAGGCTGCTTCCAGGCGGAGCCGGTAGTGGTCATTAAACCCGCCCAGACGAGAGTATTTACTGGTACCCAGCAACACGCCTACCTGATTATAGGGGAGCTTGCTCAGGTTAGAGTACAGGGCGTCATTGGTGGCTCTTGCCACCATGAAATTGCAAAGCGCAGTCAATGCCAGCAAGGCAATGGTAGAGAGAATGGCAAACCTGACAAAAATCAGTGAATGGGGTATTCGGACACCCATCGTAAACCTTCAACGCGAGTCACATCATTTCTGAGTAGACCACATCGTGCAGTTTCCATAAAGCCGATGAACCAAAAAAACTCACCATTTTTTATCAGAGATCCGTCTTATTTCATCAATTAGCAGCTTTACTATGGTCTTGCCAGGAGCATCCGGTATGCCCAGGCTTGCGGCAAGCGCCGGTGGTTGGTAGCCCACGATGGCAGCGTTAATCATAACGGCCAGAGGTTCCGGATTTGATGCGCGAATGGCAAGCTTTTCGGTCAGCATCAGGTTCTGATAGTTTTCATCAGCAACGTAGATAACCTGCTTGCCCCGGTAGATGGCCTGCTGGGCTACGGATGATTTATGCACAATAACAGCAGAGGCAATGGTGCTCAGTGATGCGGTGGAATAAGTGCCGTGCTCTAGCAGGTGGACATTGCCGTCCGATTGAGCCTCAATGATCCTGCGCTCAAGGCTACCATCAAACTTGGGGTGGTATGAAACCAGAAAAAGCACGTTTGGCAGCATCCTTGTGGCTGCAATAAAAGTTTGAAAAGCCTGGGAATAGCTGCTGGTGTAATCACCGGCAAATAACACGACGGGCTGCTGTGGTTCTATATTCAGGGTGTCCCGTAATAGGAAAACATCGGTCTGTTCATAGACTTTGTCCCAATCTTCCAGTGCGGGTTGTCCCGTAACGATCACTTTTGCCTTCAGGGATGCGGCGATGCTCTCAAAGCTGCGGGCCGTTGTTTTACTGGGGACATGGAACTCATCCAGGTATTTCAGCTCTTCTAAAAAAGGCTGTACATAATTGATGGAATTAACTGCCTCAAAATTGTCATAAAATGCGATGACTCTGGCACCTCTTCTCTCCCAGATATTGGCAATCTGGGCCTGTGCCCGGCTTGCCATACCGGTATAGACAATCTTGGCCGAGATGTTTTCAGCAAGGTTGTAAACCAGCTTCTGACTCAACAGATGGTCGCGATTTTCATACAGCGCCTCGTTGTGGGTCAATTTATCCATTGGAATCAGGGCAGGGTCATTTTTGAAGACTTCAGCAGCACGCCCCATAGCCAAAATCCGGTAGGGGATATTTGAGTTTTTTAGCCTTTCCTGAATACGCAAGAAAGCGTTGCTTTCGCCCTGGTCATAGGCCACGAACAGAACCGCAGTTTTTATATAGTCTGCATCGCTGCTGTAAGAAGCCGGTGCAAACAAAAGCCAGAAAACAGAAAAAATGATCGACAGGTATTTCAGTTTGTTGTTTTTCACGTGAGATTACTCCGGAGAACTTCCCTAAAACGTTTGTTTCCTAAGAATCAAAGTAGGAGTCCAGCCGGGGAGTGTAAATCTGACTATTTCCGAATCAGATGAACGCCCATTTCAGCGTGATGAGTGTATGGAAATTGGTCAAAAAGAGCGATTTTTTCAATTCTATGGGTCTGACAAATGGTTGACAGATTCTTCTTGAGCGTTTCAGGATTGCAGGATATGTACAGAACATTGTCGAAATTCTGCACCAGCTTTTCTGTTCCCTGATCAAGACCCGCCCGGGGTGGGTCAACCAGAATGGTTGAGAAATCGTAGCTATCCAGGTCAATCTCGCTCAGGCGGCGAAATGTTCGTTCCCTGTTCATGGCCCGGGTAAACTCCTCGCTGGATAGACGGGCGATGGCTACGTTCTCTACATGGTTCAGCTGAAAGTTTTTTCTGGCCGAATGTACTGAGGTTTTGGCAATTTCAGTGGCCAGTACCCTGCCAAAATGTCTGGCCAGCACGCAGGTGAAATTTCCATTCCCACAATAGAGTTCTAACAGATCCCTGTTACTGTCGGTCGTAATCGCCTGTGCGGCACCACTGGCCCAGGCAAGCATATGCTCATTAACACTGGCATTAGGTTGGGTAAAGCTGTTTTCTGTCTGGGTGTAACGGAATGGTTTGCCATCCACGGTCAATGTTTCAGTGACGTAGTCTTTGTCCAGCACCAGTTTCTGCTTACGGGCGCGGCCAATAATGCCAATGCTAAACTGTTCCTGAAGTGCTTTTGCCTCCTGTTGCCACTGATCATCCAGCTGGCGGTGGTAGATCAGTGACACCAGTGCTTCCTTCGTCTGGGTGGTGAGAAATTCAACCTGAAAAAGCCGTTTCTTCAGATGGCTGCTGGCAATGATCGCTTCCATCAAGGGCATCATTAGCCGGTTAATGGTTTCGGAGCCACTGGGAAAGGAGGTGACAGCAAAGGGCTGTCTGGTTTGTGGATCGAACATCCGGTAGTAGCAGTGGTCTCCCTCATGCCAGACATGAAACTCTGCTCTCATCCGGTAGTGGTCCACTCTGGAGCGAAAAAGCGCCAGTTCAGGAATATCAAACCCGGCGAATTTGCTGCCAATGCAGCGGGCCTTTTCTGCCAGTTGCTCTTCATACCTTTCGGGCTGGACTGTTGGTAGGGACATGGTACTGGTGATCAACTAAAAATGGCCCATATTATGGGCCGTAATAGCCTGCGCGAGAAGCGTGGTTAATTCTTTTGAGAGATGTTTAATTTGCATGAAATACTGGTTAATAAATGATCAGTATATTGCTGTGATGGTGTTTTATAGTCTGTGGAGGGTTTTCCTACAGGGATCAACAGAGTTATCCACAGATGCTGTGGTTAACTGGAT
Organism: Endozoicomonas sp. ONNA2; assembly: GCF_024606365.1. Classification (GTDB taxonomy): domain Bacteria; phylum Pseudomonadota; class Gammaproteobacteria; order Pseudomonadales; family Endozoicomonadaceae; genus Endozoicomonas. Next base: position 13,380 of record NZ_JAHHPO010000114.1, on the reverse strand, counting down.
TCGGTGTACCAGGGTCTATTGAGAAGATGTGCGGCCATGCATTGAACTTTCGATGTTTTTACGGATCTGCTGCATTTTTAACGCGATTTGATCACTGCGATGGCTGATCAGGATCATTCTCTGCTCAAATCTCTGCAGAACATGGCAGGCTTCCCGGAGTCTCTGGGGAAGTGCTTTGTGTAGGTGTTCAAGTGAGAGGTCTTTGGGCTTATCCATAGCCCAATTATAGATGGATGTGAGACAGGTAGGCCGACACATTCACGAGCGCATGCTGATATCAGGCAAAGGCAGCCATGCTTTGGCTATTCATGTCGATGGCTCTTATGTTGAGTTCTGCCAGCAATTGTTCAACTTGCTGGCAATCGGATGCCTGGCTATCCGTGGTCTTCTGGGCTCTCGCTTTTCGGTGTCGCTCAATAGCTTCACGGATCCGTTTTTCCCTTGAGTCAATCTCGGTAATGATCACGGGTTCAGTCTCTTCCACTGGCTCAACCACTTCGATCTCAACCGGTGCGGGAGCAGCTGGTTTGCCGTTGAGGAGTTCAACCCCATTGCTGTCTCCTGACAAGACGGCATTGGCTGCTGCCTGAATGGCTTCAAGCTGGGCCGAAATATCGTCACTGAGACAGATGCTGTTCATTGGCACCACGGCATTCACCTGAGAACCGTTTTCCGGTTTTGCCGCCAGCTCTTCGTGGCGGGCTTCTGTGTTTTCCGGCGTAGTGGCAACATCCGGTTTGGTTTGCGCTGATCTGAAGCTTTCAACAGGATGAGCCGTCAGCTGCCCGGGGCCGGGCTGTTGTGGATAGGAGGTTTTCTCCCCAGTCTGTTTTTCCGACTCTGGAGAGATCTCATCAAAGTCATCCACGTCTGCGTCGGACTCGTCAAAGATGCTGGCAAGCTCTTTTTCCAGATTGGACTTGCGAGTTCGTGTTTTGTTTTTAGGTGTAATCTTTACGGTACTGGTTTTGTAGCCCCGGAGGCTGCGAGCGCCGAGTGCTTCAATGGCTTCCTGTTCAAGCGCGTTCAGCTCATTGCGGTCTTCTATGAAATCCCACTCTTCGACGACGAAGCCATCCCTGCCGTGTACCCGGATATCCCGGTATAGGGGGTAGTCAAGATTCAGTTCGGCTGCGGCCACCATTTTTTCCCATTGGTCAACCAGATCATTGCGGGTTGACCCAACATAGACTTGAGCGGTGGTTTTGTTGGTGACGGTAAAGATAATCAACGCCAAAGACCTTGCTATGACTGAAACAGGAGCGTGATTATACCTGTCAATCTCTTGGTGTGAAGGGGGGGGATCTCGTATTTTTCTGCTTTTTCTATCAGTATCGCTGGTGGTTTTGGAACTGGTCAGTCCTGAAAAAACGTTTTGTCCTTATTTTGCTGCATGTGGTGCGCACGAAGTTCCTTCAACATAACAGGAACAGGGTCAAGTTGATCTTTTTTCATAAGGCTTGCTGTCTGGTCTGTGGTCATTTTTGGCAGCCTTGGCATAGAGATTTGCAAGCTCTTGTTATTTTTTGACATAAAGTGACATACCGTTTCCCCGGCAGCTTTGGCTACTGAATACTCGGCCAGATCTAATGGCATATCATCAATCATTACAGTGGAAGGATAAAAAATGTGAGTTAGTCCCTTTGATAGCAGCGGGGTTACTGTCTCGACAAAACCCTTTACGTAGTAATCAGAAAAACATTGATATTGTTCAACAGAAAACTGCCCTGGTGAGGCCGCGATAAAGGGGGTTGCAAAATAATAAAAGTGGCTGGGATGCAGATTCTCTTGGTGTTCCAGTACGGCTTCCCAGTCCGGGGACAGTACGTTGAAACGGAAAGTGCTTGCCTTGCCGCCATCGCTGCGAATCTCGTTAACCAGTTGTTCTGCTTCATCGCTGCCACGGTAAAAACTGATGAAGACTTCTGCTCCGCCGGCAGTCAGTAACTTTGCGGCAATTTCCCCTAATCCCCTTGAGCCGCCGATGATGATGGCTGTCTGGCCGACAAATTCGTCCGGTTTTACCCTGGCTTTGATCTGTGCACAGGAAGCCTGAGCCACAGGAGGAGGGCGTAAAAATGCCCTGATATTGCCGGTGAATCCGGCTGCTGTCAGATCAATAGAGGCCATTGAGAAGCGTTCATCATACTCCGCAGTCTGGTAAGCAAAGGTTGTTGTGCCTTTACTTTTATCAGCAGCATATAAAGAGAAAAAAGAGTAGAGAGAATTCAGTCCGGGGCAATGTCCGCCCACCAACCGGGTGCTGGCAAGCATGGCAGCGGTACAGACCGGGTCAAGATAATCGGCAACATTTGGCATTAATTGGTGCAATAGTGCATTGTCGTAAAACAGTTCCAGCTGGCCTTTCGCCTTTGCTACCTCTGCTGCCGTGAGTTCCCTGGGCGCGGCTTCAGGGGCTGAGCCGGACAAACACTTTTTTTGCTGTTGGTCCCAATGTTCCCCGGAAATAGACCTGCATTGCAGTTTGACTTTTGACAGCAGGCTGGATCGGGAGCTGATTTCGATCAGCTGCTGGCCGGATTTTTCACTGAATTTAACCAGCACATCCTCACTCAGGATAACTGGCTTTTTGAAATCAGCCTCCAGAGAAAGGATCGTTGTTGGCTTTGGGTTGGCGGCAAGAAAGCAGTCAAGGGCCCAGAGCAGTGTATGAATGCCATGCACTAAAGGTTCGCCAAACATATATCTTCGCGAGGCGACTTCATCAATATGAAGAGGATTAAAATCACCGGACAATTTGGCAAATGCCAGTTGATCACTCAGGGTAAACAGGCGAGTTATCATAAAATGATTCCAGGGCATCATCGGATTAACTGGTGTGTGCCCGATCAAAAAGTGCTGGTCAATAAAAGGTTCTGCCGTTCTTTCGCCTATATCGCCTTATAGCATTGATTCTTTAAATATTAGTCAGTTAAGTTTTTAGCAACTCTGGCGATCATTACACGTATATTTTTTCAAGCTTTTTTTAAAGCAATAGCCCTTGAAGGAAGTGGTTTATGCCGGGATGGAAAAACAACCTCTATAAATTGCTGGTTAAATCCGGTTTGACCCATCTCAGCGCTTACCTTAACCGCCATAAGCTGGTGATCCTCTGCCTGCATTCCCTGTCACTGAAAGATGAACACTTATTCTGGCCGGGCGTCTTTATTTCAAGGGATAAGCTGATCCCAATCCTGGAGTTTCTGAAACACTCTCGATACAACGTCATAAGCCTTGCAGAGGCCCAGCGACATCTGCAGGGAGAAGTGACTTATGACTATCCGGTGGTCATTACCATTGATGATGGCTGGTGGGCAAGTGTCGCTGATTTACTGCCCATTCTTGAGGACTACCAATTCCCTTCAACCACCTACGTCACCACCTATTACTGTGATCATCAAATAGCGGTAGTCAATGTACTGTTGCAATACTGGCTCTGGAAACAGCCGGTGGATACCATCAGCCTGTCTTTTAATGGCAAGGATTATCAGTTTACTGGCAGTAACAGCGAACTGGTCAAGAGTATTGAATCCTCGATCCGTGAATTTGATGACCAGACAAAAATGGCGTTTCTGGCAGAAATTGCTGACTTTCTGGGGCAGGACAGGGCCGATCTCACCGACCGGCGTTTCCATAACGCCAGCTATGATGAGCTGGCCCGGGTTGTGCAAAATCCACTGCACTCAATCCAGTTACACACGCATACCCACCGACTTCCGGAAGATACAGCAGGTATTCAGCGGGAAATAGGGATTAACCGGGAAAAACTGACGGCATCGCTGCAGCCGCCCTATGGCGTGGACCATCTTTGCTACCCCAGTGGTATCTGGCAGCCAGGACACATTCCTGAACTGGAGGCGCTGGGGGTGCGCACGGCGACAACTCTGGATGAGGGACTGAACAATCGCGGCGAGCATTTGCTGAAACTGAAAAGAAACCTGGTGATGGATAACCGCAGCCTTGACCAGCTTAAAGTCACCATGTCCGGTATTATGGATATGGCCCAACGACTTAAACAAAAAATATGATCCGCACACAGGAAGGCAACATGGATGACAATACCGATCACCGACTGTCGTATCCACTGGACTATCCATTTATTCAGCGTCACCAGAAGAAATTGCGTCGGAAGCTTAAGGCCGGGTTATCCCAGCCGGCGCTGCGGGTAGCGGTACTCGGCGGTTCCACCACGCAGGAGGTCAGCAACTATATCGAGCTGTTTCTTTTGCAGGCTGGCGTCAATGTTGAAATTTTTGAGTCGGATTACAACCGGTTTTATGAAAGTGCTTTATTTGACGATGGCACGCTAAAAGCGTTTGATCCCCAGATTATTTACCTCCACACCAGCAGTGTGAATATTACCGAATGGCCAGCTATTGCCAGTACACAGGCGTCAATCGATGCCTTTATCGAACAGTTTGTGCATCGTTTTCACAGTGTCTGGAGTGCACTGACAGAGAAATTTAATGCCTCGATCATTCAAAATAACTTTGAACTGCCTAATGTCCGACCATTGGGTAATCAGGATGCCACACAGGCAGCAGGTCGCAGTTATATTACCCGGCAGATCAACCAGAGATTTGCCGAACATGCACAAAATACGTCGGGGTTTATCCTTCATGACCTGAATTACCTGTCCGCCAGGTTTGGCCTTGACCGGTGGTACGATCCGGCCCAATGGTACGCCTATAAATTTGCCATGAGCACAGAGGCATTTATCGAGGTAGGTTACAGTGTTGCTGCCCAGATCAAGGCTGCCGTCGGTCTGGTTAAAAAAGTGGTTGTCTGTGATTTGGACAACACCCTCTGGGGAGGGGTTATCGGTGATGACGGCCTTGATGGCATACAGGTCGGTGCAGGCAATGCGACAGCGGAAGGGTTCAGTGATCTGCAGACTTACCTGAAGGCGCTCAGGGAGCGCGGCATACTGCTGGCGGTCTGCAGTAAGAATGAGCGACAAAATGCCAAGGATGGTTTTACCCATCCGGACAGTGTGTTGAAACTTGATGATTTCAGTGCCTTTCAGGCCAACTGGAATCACAAACCCGGGAATATTGAGCAAATCGCCAAAGACCTGAACCTTGGCCTGGCTGCGATGGTATTTCTTGATGACAACCCGGCTGAACGGGCGATCGTGGCGCAAAACCTGCCCGCCGTATCGGTACCGGATATTGGCGCTGACAGCACTCGCTATATCCATTTCCTGGACAGGAGCGGGCTGTTTGAGCAGCCGTCGTTGAGCCAGGACGATTTCCAGCGAGCCAGCATGTATGCCCAGAACCGCCAGCGCATTGAACTGGAGAATGCCAGTCAAAGCTATGATGAGTACCTGAAATCGTTGCAAATGACCGCGACCATTGAGCCGGTCAATCCAATGGCCTTGCCAAGGTCCGCCCAGCTGATCAACAAAACCAATCAGTTTAATCTCACCGGTTTGCGCTTTACCGAACAGGAAGTGGCCGGTTTTATGGACTCTCCCGATTACCTGACACTTTATGGCCGACTCACCGATCGCTTTGGTGACAATGGCATTGTTTCCGTCATTATTGGCGAACGTCAGGGTAGTGAACTGCATATCCGCTGTTGGGTAATGAGTTGTCGTGTGTTCAAGCGGGATATGGAGGCAGCGATGCTGTCACAGCTGTTATTACTGGCTAAAGAAAATGGGATAGACGATGTCATCGGTTACTATGTACCCAGAGAAAAAAATGGCCTGGTAAAGGATCTTTACCAGGACTCGGGTTTTCAACTTTTGCATTGCTCCGACGATAACAGTAGTCAATGGCAGTACAGCATTGGCAGCGAAGTGCCTGAACGTGATATTCCCATCACGATCAACCCCACGACAGAATAAGATCGTAAAAGGAGCTTATTGTGGCTATTTTGGCAACGATCAGTGAAATCATCCGTGATATCCTGGACGAAGAGAGCCTGGAAATAACTGAGCAAACGCAGCGCAGCGCCCTTGAAGGTTGGGATTCCATGGCCCAGATACAGATCGTCTGCGCCATTGAAAAAGACTTCACGATAAAATTTACCATGGATGAACTGGAGCAGCTGAACCAAATGGACTGTGTGGGTGATATTGTTGTTCTGGTCTCCGGAAAAGCATCTCCATAATCATTAATCAGCAATAACAATCTCCTATGGCGCTTGTGGAACTCCTTCAATCAATTAAAACGGATCTTTACGGGCAATATGCCCAAGCTGCTGATCTTGAGTATGTCGTGCAGGATTATGTGAAATTTGTCCGGCACGAGATGAAAGGACGTTCTTATAACGCCTATTCAGCGGAAATGACGTTGTGGCTGGAAGAGGTTGAGAGCCTTTACGATATTCCTACCCTGCAGTTGTTACGCAAGCTGACGCTTATAGAACTGATGAAAATGAGCGTTGAAGTTACGTTGCAACCTGGCTTGGATAAACACCTCCCGACATCTGCGATAGATGCCGTCCGTCACTGGTTTCAGGATTTGTGCCGCCGTATCCGGGAAGCTGGCGATCATGAATTTGATAATAATGACCTTTTTCATAAAGATCTGGCCATTGCTGCGCTGAATATGTGGCCTGGCAACTTCATTTGTCATTATGAACCTCGTCCGCTGCCGAGACGGTCCATTTTCTCCTGCGGCATCCGGCAGATAATCAGCGCTGCCCAAGTGCTGATCAGTCTGGGGAATCGCTCACAGAATATGTATGAAGTTCATGTGGAAGACCGGCGTCTGACTCCGCACTTTCTGCAGGATGGCTGGAGGGACTTTTATCTGGAAATATCGGAACGAATAGAGTCGGAGCCCGGGGTTGGTGGTATTTTCGGGAAAGCATGGTTCTGGGATGCCAGCATGAAAGAACATTCACCCCGAATGAGCTATCTGCGGGACCTGCCGGAGGCTGGAGGGGCTCTGTTTTTCCCGGCCCGGGGTGTCCTTGGGAGTGATCATATCGCCCTGGATAACCCCCGGCGTCGACGATTATACGAAGCAGGGCAATACACGCCCACTGAAAGCATCATGATCTGGACCAGAGAGAAACTTCTGGATTGGGCCCGTCTTGAACGGATGAAAAGTGAATGAATGCTCATACCCGGGTTAAGGCCTGTTGATTTCTGTGGCCATGATAATGGCATCTTCCCGATGATTTCCCATGGGGTAGTAGTTCTTCCTGATGCCGATCTCGCTAAAGCCTTCATCAAGATAGAGGTTGAAGGCTTTGATGTTGGAGCGACGGACTTCAAGCAGCAGGGTGTTGCAGTCAGACTGTCCTGCTTTTCGCAGCATATGTTGCAATAGCTGTCGACCGATACCTTGTCTTTGAAAAGGCTTATCCACTGTCAGGATGAGAATGCTGGCTTCACCGGCTGCCATCATCATGACGCTGTGTCCCACTACCTGGCCATCAAGCACTGCCAGCTCACAGGTATAGCCTGATTTCAGGCTGTCAGAAAAGTGTGCTCTTCGCCAGGGATGCTCTGCTGATCGTTGCTCTACGGCGTTGACCTGTTCGAGATCATTCTCCCCCATGGAGCGAAAAGTGAGTGAGGATTTTGTCATGTGTGTATCATGGTTGGTGATTTATCTGAATCGTTTGATCTTTGGGGGTGGATGTTTATCAGGCGTTATCCGTCATGTTTGGTGTTTTAGCGAGTAACGGAACCAGATCCTGCCAGGCTTCTCTTTTGAGTATGGGTTGTTTCATAAGTTCATTCAGCCCATGGGTGACGGCAAACCACTGGCTTGTATGTGTTCCCTGTTGGATGCCCCGGAGTTGCTCAAAATCTTTCTCTGGATCCATGACAAACCGGGCGGCTGACTGGCCAAATAAGAGAATAACCTTTCTCCGGGATAAGCCGTACTGGTTGCTCAGATAAGCGCAGACGGCATCAGCAGCTGCGTAGTCATCCTGGCTTAGTTGGCTCAGCAGGCCCCGATTTTCGGTCATCGGCCAGACAAATTCACGAACGGTCTGTGAGTCTGCCTGGTTGAGCTTGAGTGCCCTGAGAATGTCATCCAGTAAGCGTTGATGGTAACGGCTGAACTGGTTGAGCCCGGAGTGCGGCATTTCAGCAACCACAAGGCAGTCATCGCTGACGGGTTTGATCACCAGGCGGAATTTGCTGGCGGAGCCTGTCAGCTGTTTTACAGGCTCTGGAGAAGGTTGGGGTTCGACTTTCTCAACAGGTTTTGAAGGCGTGATAAATTGTCCAAGGATATCTGCAGGCTTTGCAGGCGAGTAGCCCGGTTGAGGCGGCTCACTTGCTTTCTGTTGATGAGATTCTGAGGTGTTTTTCGTACCGGACACAGGGTTTGCTGATTGTGCTTCAAGTGCCCGGGCATCTGCTTCAATCCAGTCAAAAGGCCTGGCTGGCTGGGCATTGGCCAGCTGATATCTGGGAAACCAGGTCTGTATGCCCATGGCTCCCAGATAACGTTGCCTGAGTTTCTCACGATGGGCAATCTGCATCGTTGCTGCAGAAGTGTCGACAGCCAGATCACTGTTGGGGGGTGAAGGGTGGTCAACGGTTTCGCCCTGCATGTTTGCTCCCGATGTTTGCCGGGTTGTTGCTCTCTCAAGAGCAGGAGGGTGATTAAAATACCAATCCTATCACTGAAAGATCCTGTTGGCATTTTAATCAGACCAAAGTGATCAAACGGTTCCTCCCGTTTGTGGGTTGGCTTTGATGATATCGGCCTCCAGCAAGTTGAGCGCGTGAATATAAGCCTTGGCAGAAGCAATAATGATATCGGTATCAGCCCCGGAGCCATTGACTATCTGCCCGTTTTTTTCAAGCCGGACAGAGACTTTACCCTGGGAATCAGTACCTGTTGTGATGGCACTGACGTTATACAGTGCCAGCCTGGCCCGGGAATTTGCCGACTTTTCGATGGCTTTGAATATGGCATCAACAGGGCCATCACCGTGGCTGGAAACCATCTGTTGTTCGCCGTTGATTTCCAGGGTGAGAGTTGCTTCCGGTGTCTGGCCCATTCTGGAGTCGGCACTCAGATCGATCAATTTGTATTTCTCAACCAGCTCGCTGCTGCTGCGGGCATCACTCACCAGTGCCTGAAGGTCGTCGTCGTAGATTTCCGATTTTTTGTCCGCCAGAACTTTAAAGCGCTGGAAGGCATCGTTCAGGTCATCCTGGCTGGTGAATGATATGCCCAGTTCTTCCATTCTTGTCTTGAAGGCATTGCGGCCAGACAGTTTGCCAAGTACCAGTCGGTTGGTATTCCAGCCGACATCTTCGGCAGACATAATTTCATAGGTTTCCCGGTGCTTCAGCACACCGTCCTGATGGATGCCGGACTCGTGGGCAAAGGCGTTGGCACCCACAATAGCCTTGTTGGGTTGAACCGGGAAGCCGGTAATGGAGGAAACCAGTCGTGAGGCCGGCACAATCTGGGAGGTGTTGATACCAGTGGTCACTCCCAGGCAATCCGAACGGGTTTTTATGGCCATGACAATCTCCTCAAGAGAGGCATTGCCCGCTCTTTCCCCTAATCCGTTGATAGTGCATTCAACCTGACGAGCCCCATTGACAACTGCCGACAGAGAGTTCGCCACTGCCAGCCCAAGGTCGTTGTGGCAGTGAACGGAGAAAATGGCTTTATCAGCGTTTGGAATGCGTCCAAGCAGGGTTTTGATGGTGTCTCCAAACTGGTGTGGCAGGGCATAGCCAACGGTATCCGGAATGTTGATGGTTCTGGCACCGGCATCAATGGCCGCTTCAATAATACGACACAAAAAGTCTATTTCTGAGCGGCCGGCGTCTTCACAGGAAAACTCAACATCATCAATCTGGTTTCTGGCTCGCTTTACGGCAAATACGGCCTGTTTAATCACATCGTCCGGGTTCATGCACAGCTTGTGCTGCATGTGGATGGGGGAGGTGGCAATAAAGGTGTGTATCCGGCCACGTCTGGCGGGCTTCAAAGCCTCGGCAGCCCGGTCAATATCTTTCTCCAGTGCCCTGGAGAGGCTGCACACAGTGCTTTCGGTGATATTGGTGGCAATGGCTTTGACCGCTGCAAAATCACCCGGGCTGGCCATGGCAAAACCGGCTTCAATAACATCGACCCGCAGTTTTTCCAGGGTTCTGGCTATGCGTAACTTTTCATCACCGGTCATGGCTGCGCCGGGGCTTTGCTCTCCGTCACGCAGGGTGGTGTCAAAAATGACAACTTGATTTTCAATTTGGTTCTCTACTTGGTTCTCTATTTGGTTCTCTATTTGGTTCTCTATTTGGTTCTCTATTTGGTTCTCTATTTGGTTCTCTATTTGATGGTTGCTCATGATGTATTCCTCGCCTTTGCTGTTTGAAAGGCTGACTGATTTCTTATTGGTAGCGCAGCTATGGTCAATCAGCCACGCGCAACATGCTTGTCAGGCAAGTCCGCTTTATCAGTGGTCTTGCTGTTTGCCATCAAGGCCGTGGGTGAGATAGTAATGAATATGCCCTAAGGCAGTAGCAGGTGAGCGGGAGTAAAGAGGATTTCAGGCAGGGAAAGCAGGCCAGCTTCGTGAGCAGTCCTGATATTACTTTTTATATCAATGTACTTTGATTGCCGGTTTATCGGTTGCCAGTTTATCACGTTACGACCTTCTCTTGGGGGGAGCGTTGTTTTTACGTAGTTCGGCCAAGTAGTTGTTCTATAAATGTGGATGTACTATAAATGCAGAGTTTGCAGGATACAAGACTGATGAAGGGTGGTGGGCGTATTTCATGCCCACTCATTGTCATCATCAGTAAGTCAGGGGGTGTTCTGACCATTGTGTTAACAGGTCTATCCAGGCTGGATGATCATTCAGGCAGGGGATCAGTTCCAGTGATTCGCCACCGGCTTTAATAAACTCCTCTTTGGCACCAATACCGATTTCTTCCAGGGTCTCCAGGCAATCCGAAACAAATGAGGGGCAAATGACCAGTACTCTTTTTGCTCCCTGGTAGGCCAGCTGTTTCAGTACATCCAACGTGTTGGGTTCCAGCCACTTGGCTTTTCCCAGCCGGGACTGGAAGCCCACGCTGTATTTGTCAATCGGGATGCCTGCTTTTTCCACAAAGGCTTCTGTTGTCTGATATACCTGGTGGCGGTAGCAGGTTTTGTGGGCAATGGAGGTTTTCTGGCAGCAGCTCTTGTCTTTCAGACAGTGATTGCCGGTGGGATCATCTTTTAGAACATGGCGCTCTGGCACGCCATGGTAGCTGAACACCAGGTGGTCGAAATCTTTTTCCAGCCAGGGTTTTGCGCTTTCGACCAGGGCCTCAATGTAGCCATCGTGATCATAGAAAACCGGGTGGACGCGCAGTGGAAGGGTGATGTTCATCGCCTGCATCAGGCTTTTGGTGCGCTCAATCACGGTTTTTACCGATGACATGGCGTAGTGTGGGTAGAGTGGAAACAGCAGGATTTCCTCAATGCCCGGTTGCTTTGCCAGATTGCCCAGGGCCTTTGCCATATCAGGCTTGCCATAACGCATGGCCAGCTCAATCGGGAGGCTGGTACGCTCTCTCAGTTTTGCTGCGCACTTTTCGCTGTTGACAATGAGTGGTGAGCCCTGCCCTGTCCAGATTGCGCTGTAGGCTTCAGCGGATTTTGCCGGGCGGGAAGGTAAGATAAAGAGGCTGAGGAGCAGTCGGCGAATCACCCATGGCAGGTCAATCACATGCTTGTCCATCAAAAACTCATTGAGATAGTTTCGAACATCTTCGACAGATGTGCTGTCCGGTGACCCCAGATTAACCAGCAAAACGCCTCTGTTTTCCATAGGCTAAAGGACTCTCTGTATGACGTGTGAGAAGTACTGCCAATTCCTTTTCGTTGTTCAGGCTGGACTGTATGGGTGGCGTACTTCAGGGTTGGTAAATTGAAAGCGAGTTTAACAGCTTTACAGCGACTTTGGTGAGAATGGTGTCATTTCCTGTTGGTTGAATTTTCCGGCCTCTGTCCAGAGGCCGGAAAAAACTCAGGCCTGTTTGCGTCCGGCCCAGTAAAGCGTGGCAAAGCCGAAGGTGGCAGAGAGTATGGAGCCGGCCAGTACACCGATGCGATCGGAGATCAGGTAGCTGCTACTAACGTCTTCAAAGGCCAGTGAGCCAATAAACAGGCTCATGGTAAACCCGATGCCGCAGAGTATAGAGAGCCCGTACATCTGCAGCCAGTTGGTCCCGGTGGGCAGTTTGGCCAGTCCGGATTTAACCGCCAGCCAGCAGAAGCTGAATACCCCAATCTGTTTGCCCAGGAAGAGGCCGGTCACAATTCCCAGGGGAATCGGGGTGAGCAGGCTTCTGATCTGTTCGGCATTCAGTTCAAGGCCAGCGTTGGCAAAGGCAAAAATAGGCAGAATGACATAGTGCACACCGCTGTGCAGGTTGTGTTGCAGGGCTTTCAGTGGTGACCGACCTCGGCGGTCAACCACTTTCAATGGAATGGTAAACGCCAGAAGTACGCCCGCCAGTGTCGCGTGAACGCCTGACTTTAATACGCAAATCCAGAGCAGCACGCCCACAACCATGTAGGGCCCGATCCTGGTGACACCCCGATAGTTGAAGAAAGCCAGGATGGCAAGCAGGACAGAGGCAATGCCTATTGATACCAGCGACAGGCCTTCAGTGTAGAAAATGGCAATGATAATAATGGCACCCAGATCATCAATGATGGCCAGAGCCAGAAGGAAGGTCATCAGTGCCGGGGGAGCACGTTTGCCCAGTAAGGCAAGAATGCCTACGGCAAAGGCAATGTCAGTGGCGGCGGGTATGGCCCAGCCCTTGATGGCAATAGGGTCTGAGTAGTTAAAAGCAACATAGAACAGTGCTGGTACCAGCATTCCGCCGATGGCACCAATGCCTGGCAGTATCACCTGGGCCGGAGTGCTGAGTTCCCCGGCGAGTACTTCCTGTTTGACTTCGAGACCAATCAAAAGGAAGAAAACCGCCATGAGGCCATCGTTAATCCACAGCAGCAGTGGTTTATGGAGGTCCAGGGGCCCTACGGTAAAACGGACAGGGGTTGATAGCAGTAAGTCATAATACTCTGCAAAGAACGTATTGGCAGCAACCATCGCCAGTGCCGAGGCGATAAAAAGCAGTACACCAATGGCGTAGTCTTGCTGCAAAAAGCTATGTAATCGTCTGGCAAACATGTTTTCTCCAAGTGCCTCCTGGCCCATCAATCAGGTCAATGTACCCATTAGATTTTTATGCCTGATTCTGGTTAAAAAATACACCCTGGCATAGTGGGTAAAAAAAATGGCCATTCAGTTTATCTGCACTGATTGTCCCTTGGTATTAAGGGCTATTACTTATGGCGGCAGTGTGGAGTATGCCTGTAGTACTTCGTTTTTTCCCACCTGCAAGCTTGCCATCCAGTCTATCCTGATACC
>NZ_JAHHPO010000113.1 GCF_024606365.1 Endozoicomonas sp. ONNA2 | reverse complement strand
TGGGTGGGGCCGCCCAGGTGGGGCCGCCCAGGTGGGGCCCCCGGGTGGGTCGGCCATCCGCTTGGTGGCGGGAGGATATCAAGCCTGGCAATCGCTTGTCCTGCTCTGATTCCGGTTCGCTTTCTCCTTAGCGGGACTGACGTTGCTGCTTTTTTAGTGCCTTAAAGCCTTCTTTCAATAAATCAACCAGCTTGAAGTCATTCTTGGCTGCATACACCTTGAATTCCCTGGAAAACTCCGGGGATACTCTGAAGCTAAGGCCAACCCATTCATCGTTGGCTGATTTGGGTGGCTGCTTGGCTTTTTTTGCGGTGGTGCTTTTGGGTTGTGCTTTCTGTCTGGGCATGATTTTCCCCCATTCTTTTTTGTTTAGAGTTGTGTGATATATCGTCAGAGGGGATAAATAGTTTAGGCGGCAGGGGTGCTATTCAAAAGGATATTGGCTTGAAAGGTTCTGGTGATAGACACCGGCAGAGCCGGTGTCTGCGTCGCTTTACAGTACATCGATGCTGTTCAGATCATGATGGGCTTGCTCAAGACGTGTAATCATGGACTCCTGGCCAGCACGCAGCCACACACGAGGGTCATAGAACTTCTTGTTTGGCTTGTCGGCACCTCCGGGGTTGCCCAGCTGGCCCTGCAGGTAAGCTTCGTTCTTCTTGTAGTAGTTCAGAACCCCTTCCCAGCATGCCCACTGGGTGTCTGTGTCGATGTTCATTTTTACCACACCGTAGGAGACTGATTCGCGGATCTCTTCCAGGGTAGAGCCAGAGCCGCCGTGGAATACGAAGTTCAGTGACTTGGCTGGAATATTGAACTTCTCAGAGCAGTACTTCTGGGAGTTATCCAGAATCTTTGGGGTCAGCTGAACGTTACCTGGCTTGTATACGCCGTGAACATTACCGAAAGAAGCGGCGATGGTGAAACGGTGGCTGATCTTGCTCAGAATTTCGTAAGCGTAGGCAACGTCTTCTGGCTGGGTGTAGAGCATGGAGCTGTCCATTTGAGAGTTGTCTACGCCGTCTTCTTCACCGCCTGTGCAGCCCAGTTCGAACTCCAGTGTCATGTTCATCTTGGCCATACGCTTCAGGTATTCGGCACAAGTGGCAATGTTTTTTTCCAGAGGCTCTTCAGACAGGTCGATCATGTGAGAGGAGAACAGTGGCTTGCCGTGCTGCTCATAAAACGCTTCACCGGCAGTCAGCAGGGCATCAATCCATGGCAGCAGCTTGCGGGCAGCGTGGTCAGTATGCAGGACTACAGGGATGCCGTAAGCTTCGGCAACCGAGTGGACATATTTTGCCCCGGCAATGGCGCCCACGGCACCGGCAGGGTCAGCCTTCAGGCCTTTACCTGAAAAAAATGACGCGCCTCCGTTGGAGAACTGAATGATAACCGGAGATTTCACTTTGGCCGCAGCTTCAAGAACGGCATTGATTGAATCGGTACCAACAACGTTCACAGCTGGCAGGGCAAATTCACCGGCCTTGGCAGCTGCAAAAATTTTCTGAACGTCATCACCGGTAACGACGCCTGGCTTTACCAGGTCCAGGATTTTCTGAGACATGTGGCTGAACCTTCCTCGATCAAGGATTAATTGTGCATTTCAGTTGGAATGCTCTGTCGGGCCGGTATTTCTTTTCTACTGAACAAAACGATAGTATCGAATCATTTTATCATCAGGTCTGAAAAAATCCGGATTAGAAACTTCAAATTCTCACTAATGAAACGGAAAGGTCATCAGCTGACACTCCCCACCTTGGCGGGCGATGGTTCTTGCTCGCTCAAGAACGTTTCTGTTTCACGGTCCGTAGCTCAGGGAACAGTCGGGACGCCTGGTCGGGGCAGCCCGGGCCTGGTTATCGCATAATGGTTCCACAGTGGGAGCTTTAACGATGGCGAATCAAGGGGGACGCCTGGCCCTATGCTCCCCAAGTCTTACACGAACGCGGGGGACCGCCCCACTTCACATCCCGTCTGCGCGACGGTAGGTCTACAAGAGACTGGTGAAAAGTAGCAAAGAATGAACAAACACTCAAGCAGATGGCCGCCCCGCGGAGCGGGGCGGCCATCTGCCTGCGCGGCCCGGTCCGATTGGGTGATGCTTTACGACATGTTTGGTAAAGCCGTTTTTCCTGATGAATAAAAAACATATATAAATATTTTTTTAGGATAAAAATGATACCTGATGAACCTGCAAAGACTAACGCAGGTAATTTTACCGAAGCAGGGAATTTATCAATAAATGGCAATGGTCAGGCATTAACACTCAGGATGCGCTATCTTGAGGATGTTAAAATAGAAGACGGAAACCTTATGGTTGCCAGCTTGAAACAGCATTTCTATTGTGAGCGAAGATTTAAAACAAATAGCCTCAGAATTATCGATAGTTTTTTTAAAGGTTATCTTGGTTAACTACGAGTAGAGGACGATAATCATGGCCGGAAAAAAGCAGGCTGAAAAAACTGTGAATAAAGATGCAGTTGTTCAGGATGTTGATGCTCAGATTAATGGGTTAATTGAGCGGGCAATGGTGGCACGGGAGAAGTTTCTCAAGCTGTCTCAGGAGGATGTCGACAGGGTCACCAGGGCTATGGCTCTGGCAGGTCAGGCTGCTCATATGGAGCTGGCCAGAATGGCTGTTGAGGAGACCGGCCGTGGTATCCTGGAAGATAAGGTGACCAAAAACATCTTTGCGACAGAGTATGTTTACCACTCCATCAAGTACGATAAGACCGTAGGCGTTATTGAAGACAACGCGGAAGAAGATTTCATGCTGGTTGCCGAGCCTGTAGGCATTGTGTGTGGGGTAACTCCGGTGACCAACCCGACCTCCACCACCCTGTTCAAGGCCATTATTTCGACCAAAACCCGCAACCCGATTATTTTTGCCTTCCACCCTTCTGCCCAGAAATGTTCCAGTGAAGCGGCCCGGATTGTTCGTGATGCAGCGGTTGCGGCCGGTGCGCCGGACGACTGTGTGCTGTGGGTCGAATATCCTTCCATTGAAGCGACACAGAAGTTGATGACGCACCCTGAAGTTGCTGTCATTCTGGCGACCGGTGGCTCCGGCATGGTACGCGCGGCTTACTCTTCCGGTAAGCCTGCCCTGGGCGTAGTACTTCGTTTTTTCCCACCTGCAAGCTTGCCATCCAGTCTATCCTGATACC
>NZ_JAHHPO010000112.1 GCF_024606365.1 Endozoicomonas sp. ONNA2 | reverse complement strand
TGCCTACACCTTACGTTGGTGCCCCCATGACTTTCTCCCTGGCCGGTTTTCCCATGATTGATGCCAAGGAGGTAACGGTTGCCCTGGGTTTTAAGGGCGCTCCTGTCATCCGTCTTCTGGACACATCGCGAGGACCACAAGCGGAGGACCCCACACGAGGCGATTATGTCTTCTGCCTTGCTGACCGAATAATCTCCATATCCGGCGATCGTATAGACGCGAAAAAAACAAGTGTTCATAACATAATCACTGATCAACTTACCCCTGTCGTATATATATTGTCAGGTGGATCTGACGCTCTTTTTCAAGACTACTTACAAGTAATACATGAAAGCTTGCAGAAGCTCCTTGATGTAGACGAAAACACCCATCCGTTCGTTATAGAGATTAGGGATACTATTAACAAGAAATTATTTACGTTTGTTGGTAATGGGGCCCGGCCTGCAAAACTGCCTTTACGTCATAAAAATTCGATAACCAGCTGTTTATAAAACAGAAATCGAGAATTCCAACGGGCGCACTTCCTTTCTGAGTTCAAGCCGATAATCCCCCAACCTATTAGCAGTTTCCGTGTACGGTGACAGATGTTTCAAGTCATCCTCTGTGATACTGTATCCCTCATCCCGTAGTTCCCTGAGAACCCTGGTCATAGCTTCAACATTTTAAAAGATGATCATATTTGTAGCCAAGTGGTTCCACTTGATGATTTTCCCCTGCTCATGTCGATCATTTTCCCGAATAACACCCTTGTTGTAGAAGAAAACCCAATCAGAAAATTTGTTGAATAGCTCACTCTTATTAGTAGAAGCGTTTATCATCCGACGAAGACCACCATCAGCAATATACTCCATTAAAAAATGAGTGCGTACTGCTCGGCCTAACTCCCTGAACCCATAATAAAGCTGATTTTTACGGCTTTTCCCGGTTAAACGCTGAACGATTGTTGATGCAGTCAGCTTCCCAGCTTTAATCGACATCGCTATTCTCAGCTTTTCCTGAAATTCCCTTGCAATGACGTTGTAATCAATGGGGTCAGAGAATATACCGTTTATATGCCGGAACTTCGCACCTGATTCAGGTCGATGTAATTTCAATCGCTTGATGTTTTTGATTCTGGGTATCAGCTGAATACCCAATAAGTGAGCAAGTCCAAAGACAGCCAGGCTCTGCCCATGAGTATCAGATTGGACTGTATCTGGCTGGATATCGGAATCATTTTCAAGCAACCCATCCAGGATATAAATTGCTTCATAAACACCGCATGGGATAAATCGGGAAAAAAGACAGATATACCTGTCACTGAGGTGATAGTATGCAATACCCCCATAACGTATATGGTATTCAGATAGCAGATTATTCTCGTAAACATCCCACTTTGTGCCATCAGCAGATGCGCGTTTGCCAGTTCCCCAGAAACTTGGCAGCGAAAACTGATTGTAGGCATTGATAACATCTCTGATGCACTTGCTTGGGATATCTTCAGAGCAGTGCTTGAGATTGAGTCAAGCGATTTGCTTACGGCTTATATTCTGTACGGATCGGGACAGTTGAACCATGCTGGTGTTTTCCACGATTTCACCCTGATCAATGATGGCAATATTACGACAGAGCTGCTCCGCCTCTTCCAGATAGTGGGTGGTCAAATAATTGTGGTACCCTGGTCGTTAATCTCTTTGATAAACGCCCAGAGGCTTCTGCGCAGCTCTATATCGACGCCAGCGGTGGGTTCATCAAGAATCAGTAAGTCAGGCTCATGAATCAGAGCCCTGGCAATCATCAAACGCCGCTTCATACCGCCAGACAGCATTCGGGACTGGGTAAACCGTTTGTTCCATAAACCAGGCTTTTTCAGGTAGTGTTCAATGCGGGGCCTGTCCTGACGGACTGAAAGTCCGTAATAGCCAGCCTGACTGACCAGAATGTCTTCCACTTTTTCAAACTGGTTAAAGTTAAATTCCTGGGGAGCAACCCCCGATGAACGCTTGGCACGGACCAGATCACGTTCAATATCATGACCGAAGACAGATACACTTCCTTCAGACTTTCGAACCAGTGATGAAATCACTCCGATGGTAGTTGATTTGCCGGCACCATTAGGGCCGACAAGGCAAAAAAATCACCTTTGGCAACCTCCAGGTTTACCCCCCCTCAGAGCAACAAATCCGTCGTTGTATACTTTTTTCAAATTCTTGATGGCCAATGCCTGGGTCATGGTTCTCAGCCTTAAGATATTTATAATCAGATATGAAATTTAAGAAAATCTTTGTGATAGCGGGGAAGCCTGTTTCTACTCATAAAGCAGACATTAAGTCCAGGAAACCATTATGTAGAAAAGAGCAGCGGACGGTTCCTCTCAGAGATCACCGACCCGCCCAGATCAGGTTAATTTCGCATCTTGAAGTTTTCTACTGGAGTTGAGTCAGATAGGTGATTAATGCACGCAGATCATCGTAAGGCTTCAAACCACCCATGTTGATCAGGTAACGGTTATTCACCAAAAAACTTGGTGCAACATGAATGTAATCTCCATATTGATTCCAGTCTAATACTGTCTTCATTACCTGCAGGTTATTCTGGTTTACCTTGAAATCAGACTGTTTCAGTCCGGCGGTTTCCAGGGTTTGGAAGAAGCCGTTATCGTTTTGCCAGTCGCCTCTGCGCTCAACATGAATGTAATTGAAAAGCGCCTGTTTTATGGCGTCATAGCTTTGTGTTCCGTGAGTCATAGCCAAGGCCATGGTGGCCTGTTTGCCATACGCCCCCATAAAATCCATATGCACCTGCTTGAACACAATATTATGCTGAGCCAGCCACTCCTTCAGATGAATCAAAGGGTCTTTCTCCCACTGATAGCAGCCTGGGCAATAAATAGAAAATCGCTCGGTTGCAGTTAGCTGTGAAGAAGGGGGAAGTTTTAGAACTTTGTAATGGTTTCCTTCCTGAAACATGGTTGCATTTTGAGTGCTATCTGTTGCTTTAGCAAAAGTAATTATCGGAAATACAAACATAAGTACCAATAGCAACTTTTTCATCGACATTATTTCTCTATAGTCTTTTTCAATGGTGACATGGAAGGAGGATATTTATACCTGCCATTGCTAGCCCGGATATTTCATAAACTGCCCCGAATCTCGCGCAGGACTTTGTCGCTCTTAGGGATTTTGCGAGGAAGCGCCGTACCGGGGAGTACGGTCGACTGAGCAAAACTCCCTTAGGAATTGTCTAAAAATAACTTTCCCATTTCACTCTAATTCTGGAACTATG
>NZ_JAHHPO010001217.1 GCF_024606365.1 Endozoicomonas sp. ONNA2 | reverse complement strand
AGTTGACCGTTAGTAACAGTCCACTGCGACAGTTTGCTGATGCTTCAACCAATGCAAAACCCGAGACCACCGATCAGGCAACCAGTCCGATTCCTGAGATTATTGACGACAAAAATAGTCTAATGTCAGTAGCGCCAGGAGTGAACGGTGGCAACACACCAGCACCGCAGTCGTCGGCGCTTACTGACAGCAGTAAGCAGGACCCACAGGTTACTGTTGACTCAACCAGTAACACTTCTGAGGTGACTGTAGAAGGCAATAGTCGAACACCAGCAGACCTTCCAGAGGTGACTTCGCCAACCTCACCGGATCCGGAGCCCGGGGAATTGGAGCAGTATTTAAACACTGTTCCCGTTAACCAGGAAGCGGTTCAACTTTCCGGGGTTCATCAGAACACCGTTGCCCTGCAAAAAGCGGTAAACAGTATGGCTGCTAAAGTGGAGCAGTTTAATAACTGGAAGGACGCAGAGATAGCCAAGAAAGAGATTACCTGGCTGGAAGGAGAGGATAGAAAGCTTGAACCAAGTAATACCCGTTTGCGAAATGCGATTGCCGGGCAAATTCAAACCTTGGAGAACGAAATAAATAAGAATGTTAATCAGTTTAAGAGTAAATATGGCAATCGCCCCAAAGAGTGCAAAGTACTTGAAGAAAGAGCGAGCAGTATCAAAGAAAGCCTGAAGCAGCAAAAAGAGAGTATTGAGCAATCAAACCGGGCAATAACGGGGAAAGCCGTCCAAAAGTGGCTTGAAGACCTTGATAAGACCAGCGCTAACTGTCCTGACACTGATGACTATATGGAAAAGGTATTACCAGAGCTGGCCAGTGTATTTGCATCTAATCACGGAGAGGCGTGCAGTTACCTGGCGGGTCAAACCATTGATCGGGTATCCGGGGAGTTAGTCAGAAGATGTAACGCAGAGGTTGCTAAAGTGCCAGGTGGCAAAGGGCATCATCTACAGCTTCAGAAGCTTTACCTGCAGTATGCCCAGCGGTTACAGCAGCTGGACCCACAGAGAATCCCCGCCCGTGTCCACCAGGGGAAATTGGGTATCAGAGGTGAGCGATTTGCCCGGGAAGCTATCCGGCAACAGGAGGCAGAACTGGGTAAGGTATTTGGTGACCCGCAAACCGACGCTGAGGTCTTGTCAGATACAAGTACTTCAGCCAGTGAAAAACAGGCCTCCAGGCTGATAGGGGATGCCCGCATCAGGCCGAGGTTGTTGGCGCTGTTGAACAGCCTGAAGGCAAAGCAGGAAGGCGTTAAAAATACCGCCGTGGCAGGGGTAGAGGACTTGGATGCCGCATTAACTAAAGGGTTGCTGGATATTCGCGATCAATTCAACTTGCATCCCATGCCGGGTAAGTTCGATGTTCTGAAAGCCTGTCAGATCGATCTGAAAAAGCCCAATTCCAAACTGGCCGCTGAATCAGCTAATCAGCACGAAGGCTCATTAACCGCAAAAGATGGTGAGCCCAGATATAAGAAACTGAAAAAACGTTGTGATCATTTACTGAAAAAGCTGGGCACTCCCGGGAAGCTTGCGAAAACAACTGGCCAGAAACGGGCGTTTATGGAGGCATTTCACCAACAAGGCATCTTTGATTATGAAACCTTAAAAGATGGTGCAGCGACCACGGAAGGATCTTTTACGGTCACCAGGCTTGGCAGGGGTAAAGGCCCTCTGAGTGAGTTTTTTGCGGGCGTTCCCAATGCCAACTACCGCAAAGCGGATGAAGGGGCAGAAAGTATAGCGATCGATGGTGGCAAGCCGGCAGGCATTGTCTTTGAAAAAAACCGGGCGGGTGACTGGCATGGCATGCTGGGCAACAGACATTACACATTACACCCCCGTTTTCTCTACGAGTACCCGAAAAGCAATATTCCCTTTGCCGGCAATTGGTTGCCAGTGAAAGCAGATGATGGCAAAACGGGCATTCTGGTTCTGCAGACTACGGCTCAGGAGCCCCGGTATTTCTTGTATGAGCCCGATGGCAAAGGAGAGCTGAAGCCCAGGTCTATAGACGCTGCCAGTGACGATGAATTGGTCGATGCCGAGTTTTTGCTGCGGGCAGCAAAAGGTCCTGGCGAGACCTTCTTTGATAACCAGCCAGAAGAGGTCGCCCGGGCGAAAGCCAGGGCGCTCAGAGGGGGCGTTAAGTCGATCCGCGACCAATGGAATGAAACCGACAATGCACAGAAAAAGCTGGCTTCGTTATATGAGCAAACCCGCATTGACGTGAAAGAACGGTCCAGTAAAAAAAATCTACAGGATTTGATTGGTACCAAGGATCGAAGCAAACTCCTGGAGGGTCGGAAGGTCGAGAAGAGTCAATACACCTTGCTTCAGAATGAAAAGGAAAACAAAAAAAAGGTGGGGACTCATCTGGAAAATGCCAGCTTGAAATCAGCGGATCAACGCTATCAAAACCTCTCGCCAGATACCAGTTTTGATAAGGTTGGCAAAGGCTATTATGAGCAGTGCCGGAAGAAATTTGGCAGTAATGAGCTGATTGAACTCGGTGAGAAAAACCTCAAGGTGTTCAAAGCAGGCGCTTTTCAAAACATGTCGGTATTTGCCGGTTGTGAAATTAAACCGGACGCACCGGAAGGGTCAGACGGCTCGATCCAGCAGGTTGCGTTGAATTTTGACAAGGTGGTCAAAGTGAATCGGGACCGGCAGTTACGGTTGAGCGAGGGCGTGGACTACCTGACCAGAAAGCTGGGCAAGGACATCAGAAAGAACACCGAAGATAATAAAGCGCTGGATTTTTACCGGGATGATGAACTGGTCGATTTTGCCATTAATCAGTTTAAGAACGGGCGTCTGCCAGCATGGGTCGGGGGGAATCGTGACTCGTTCTGTGATGACCTGGTACAACTGATGCTGGTGAAGAATGAGCGGGATTTCTGTCTCGGCATGGGACGGCGTATGGACGCTCTGAAAGACAAACTGGCGGTGGTCAAGAGTGAGCGCTTTGGCACTCAGCAGATGCCTGATGATGAGTTTAAAGGCACCTGTCAGGCATTGAATCTGGATATGGCACTGTTGGCTGGTGCGCAAAAAGAAGCGACAGAACGAATTGAATCTCACTACCGTCGTGGTCTGGATGAAAAAGGCCGGGTGATGATTGCATTTGAGCAAGGCGGGCTGGTCCTGCGTGGCGATCAGCCCAAGATGGCTGAAAAAGTATTTGACTTTGTGCAGAAAATGGGGAGCGACAGAACATCAAAAGGTAATACATTGGTGCTCCAGCTGGGCACCGGTTACGGCAAAAGTAAAACAATTATTCCTCTTGTGGCCGATCAGGCTTGCAGAAAAGGGCATCCTGTTCGGATCATTGCGCCAGCCAATAACCAGGCTGAACTGGATCACTCCCTGACGGGTTATTTTGCTGATTCCGGCGTAACTTACCGCAGGCTGGATCTTTTTAAAGATTATGTGCCCAACTCCGGGACTCCCGGAAAATGGTGGTCGCCGGAGGTGTTGGAGGATATCAAGGCGCAGGTGACCGCGAAAGCCCCGCTGGGTATCTCCACAACGGACGTCCTGCTATTAATGACGCTCAGGGACCAACTGAAAACCATTGATGCGGCAGATTACCAGGCTCACTGTAAAGAAAATCCGGCGACGTTGAAAAAAGAGATTCGCTTGATAGAAGATATTCTGGATTCATTGCTATACGACGGTCTGAAGGTTTTTGATGAGCATGACCGGTCATCTACACCAGTCAGTAATGATGAGTTTGTGGAGCAGGCCGCAGATGTGGGCCGGGCGCAAAGTGTGCTCGGGGCGAAACCGTTAGATGAACGGGAAGTGGCCGAATTGCAGGCAGCCTTTTTGAGCGGCAGTAAGCATAAAGTCTGCCTGTCAGCCACCATGGGGACCGGTTTTACCATGGCTGGGTTGACGAAATCGGCAACGGTTAAAGAGGCGGCGGAAAAATGTGAATCGAACGCCATGACAACCCACGCCAGACTTTTTAACTGGCTGACGAAAAGCAACCCGGTCTTTTCCGGTGAAACATCCAGGCGGGAGAATAGAATTAACATCCTCGAGCAGGTGATGGAGGGTTCCGGTAAGGATAAACAGATCATTCTGTTTGATGGTAACCACAATGGCGAAGACCGGTTCAGGCACGTTGTGGAAGATTATCAATGCCTGCAAGAAGCACGGGGCGGCAAGGTTCGGGGGCTTTTGTACTACAACGATCAGAAACAGCTCTGTTTGTACCATCCGAAACAGGAAAAATATCAGCAACCGGACGCCGTGGTTTCACCGGAATTGGAGGCGTTGATTCGCAAGAACCCGGAGGATTACGACGTTCGCCTTGACAAGACGCAGGGTACCGGGACGGATTGTCCCCAAAGTGCGGCAAGTGTAGGTATCCACCTTGGTATGGCTGAAGATGACAACCGGCGCAGTAATATATTTGTTCAGGAGATTGGTCGTTTCACGCGAAAGTCTGACAATGTCAATCAGCAGGGCATAAATGTGGTGCTTGATATGAAAGCCTTGCATGAGAAGCATCCAGAACTTGCCAGTGCCTGTGAGCAAGCCTGTAAGAACACTCAGGAAGCGAAGGCAAAACTGATGGCCGGGTTAGAAGATAAGGTGAGTCCTGAGCAGTTACGAGTGATTGATGCCAAGCTGCATGTTTCGCCTCCGGATGGGCAAGGCCAATATGACACTAACCTTGAACGTGATTTGGAAACTTTTATCAAATCCTGGGAGTGCAATGTGTTTCCCCAATCGGTGAAAACCGATTTGGCGGATTTCAAAAGAGTCCAGTGGCATCAGCAGAATCAGTTTCTGGAATCGTTGGCCACCCTGATGGCACGTCGGGAAGACTCACCGTTTGTCAAGGCCTGTGAGACAAGCTTTGAACGAGGGAATAAACGGGCGGATGCCGATGAGATTTTATCCAGTGCCCATAACTGGCGAATTGCCAAGGCCGAACAGGTGCTTAAAAAGGCCGATCTTGCTCCAGTGGTGATGTCGGCGGGCAGTGCGGATGAATATGACCATCAGAAGTATGTTGATGAGCTTGAATTTCAGCTGAAACAAAAGGTCCATAAGGAATTACAGAAAATAGAGAGACAGAGCGTTGATCAGTTTGATATAGACGCATCGCTCGAGCAATTTGCCAACAGTCAGCATATGGATGATGAAATAGGCAAGTGTATCGCCAAGATTCGGGAAAGCGGTATGACTCCAGTGGATCGGGGAGAGAATCATGATGTTCCACCGGCACTGATGACCTATTGCAAGCAGTTAAAAGCTGAGGCAGATGAGGTGTTTGAAGAACTTGGTAAGCTTTGCAATTTTGGGGAAAAACCAGAAAAAGTTTGTAAAGATAAGCTGTTGCTCTCAAACTCCAGAGACTGGAAAAAGGTGGCTGCCGCAAAAGAGGCTTTCGATAGTCAGTTTGCCAAAGTGGCATCTGGGGATTTAGAAGCGCTGTCGACCTTTTGCAGTGAAAGGGAGAGTTCGCTGGAGACTTTCTATCATGATCTGGCCACTGCACTGTCTGGCATAACATTTAAATACGATCTGGCTAACGTCGGGAAATTTGGCAACATGTGCGATATTCTGGGAAGAGGCATGAAGGCGTTAAGCATGGATAATTATAAAAAAATCCGTGACAGAGCAAGCAAGTTTTATCCCATGGAGGGAGGAAAAGCACCGACCAAAATCCAGTTGGTTAAACTTGGCAGGCCAATTAATTGGCAATGGGGTGTTGCTCTGCCTTCCCGTGAAGGTCAAGTCAAGAAAGATTTTGACTCCCTTGAACAAAAAAGAAAAGAAAATAACGCCATAGGAAAAGCCAGGGCAATATTAAGAAAAGGTAATGACCCTCAATTAAGTCAGTGCCTGGGCCAGATTCAGAAAGACCTTTTGCGGGCTAATGGAAAATACCGGAATTCACTGTTAAGGGGTGCTGAAGATGCCCAGAGTAAAATTGATAGTAGAAAAAACATTAAATTGAAATGATCTGTTTTCATGAGTTTTATTGATGAAGCTTAAATGATTTCCGGTGTTGTATTTAAGCTCTGTATTAACAGTAATCATAAGATAATGTCTGGTTATCTATGTTTAGGCAAACAAGGCGTGATTTATGTCGTTAACACCCAGTGGCAAGGAACGCCGCTCGATTAAGCGTCATCAGTTGCAGGATTATCTGAAAATTTATAACCGCAACACCATGCGGGTTATGGGAAGTATCGGGAACATCAGTTGTAATGGCTTAATGCTGATCAGCTCTGTTCCTGTGTTGATTGGCGCTGTTTATAATATGCGTATTATTGTTCCCGATGATGAGATGGGAGAGCGGTACCTGGATTTTGATTCACGGTGCCATTGGTGCAAGCCAGATGTTGGACCGGAATACTTTGACTCCGGCTACAGTATTGTCAATGCGGATCACGGTATTATCGATCTGGTTGAAATATTGAAAAGTTATTTTACCTTTGGCGAAGTAACAGACTGACGTTTTCAGGCAGAATCTTGCGTCACTGATCGATTGCTGTCTCAGTGCCAGAAACTGTAAGAGACAATTTTGCCCGGCATTTGTACGATGTCAGCCGGGGGCAAATTGTTATTCAGTGGCAGGATGATGTCTGAATATTTCTTTCTCAAAGTGTACGTTTAAACCATAAGCTCTGGTAGACAAAAGTCCCCCTCTAATCATTGCTTTCAAACTCAATAGCATCTTCAAAGACCCAGTACTTTTGCTCCTGCAGAAGTTTGTTGTCGTTCATGGCCATAAATAGTCCTGAGGGAGGCATGGTGCTTTCTCCCATGAATTGCCACTGGATTCTCTGCCCTGCAATGGCTTGCAGGCACAGCGGGTAATTTCCCTTGAAAGCCGGGGTAAAGGTACCGTGGCGCTTATCTCCCTTTTTCATAGTCTTCTCTTTTCAACATGATATCGGCCACGTTATTGCTGAGCGAGAGTGTTTTTTATTTTGAGGCATCAGGGCACCTGGCCTGATCTTGCTGCGAAGCCGTTAACGACTATGATTATTGGCGGCGGTTTTGTTTAAAGTTTCAACAAGCCTCTAAACTTCTCAACAGGTGGTTTTTATGAATAGTATTAATTCCGGAACAAGGCCTCTTTCTGCATCGTTTTCAACTCCTCCATCGGAGGAGACGAAACGCAGTTTGAGAGACCGCAACTCTGTTAAAACAGATGAACAGTCCCGTATGGGGGCGAGTTCTGTTCGACAGGTTGAACCTCAGATACATTTGCCGCAAGCTGACAATAATTCCTCACATGCCAGCCTGTCTTTCTTGTCAAGAGCGGTTGCCAACTTTACCTCCTCGGTCAGTTGGCTGCTTGAAAATCGACTGGGTGTTGCGAAACGGGTTGGCCAAGAGCTGCTTCCGTCGCAAATCTTACCATGGTGGACCGGCAATTTCCCACCGGAGGGGGCAGATTTTCCTGACCTGAGTGAGACACACAAGCTGGCTGAAACACTCAGTCAGGCGCGGGCGGCGGATTCACGTCGTCCCCGTTTGACAGTGCCGGTTACCCTTGGCAGTGGTTCGATCAAGCTCAAAGGCGCCATTTGTTATCCTCCCGGTTGGAATCCGGAAGATAAAAGCAGTTGCATTGTTTTCCACAATCCAAATGCAACGGTTCTTTCCCGGATGCTCCTGCCCGGCGGTAACCTTGAGCCAGGACTTGCACCGGGAAAGCTGCAGTCAGCAGAAAACTGCCCGGTACTGCTTTACGACTACAGGGGAACGGGTTTAAACGAGGAGGCATTACGGGGGGCAACTTACGAAACTGTTGTACAGGACGGTCAGACCGCCATAGAGTGCGCGCTGGCTAATTATGATTTTGTCACAGTGGTTGGCACCTCCCTTGGCGGTGGGGTCGCAACGGTTGCGCTGGCAAGGCACCTGGCAGCGGAGGAAAATCAAGGTGACATCACCAGAGTAAAGCTGGTCAGTCATGATTCTTTTACCACAACGTCCAGAGTTGTTCGGCCGGATATCCCTCGACTGGCCGATTGGGTGGGATGGCTGGTGGGCGGTCATATCGATGCAGAAGCCGCCATGCGTGAATTGCTCGATAAAGATGTGGGGATTATTGTGCTGAATCAGGCGGATGATTTGGTAATTCCCCTCGGTGCCAGAATGTCAGAATTAATTGGTCCATTTCAGGATCACCCGAACGTTTTTTGCAGGGAATTTCAACAAGGCCATCATGGTTATTTGTCACAGGATATGGTGGCGTACCTTGATGAGGCCAATGAACATTTCCGGCATAGCCGCCCATGATCGGTATCGGATGTTCACTCGTTCCGCGCAATGCCCTGCTATCAAAGTGCAGGGCAAGCTGCAAGTTGGATGGTGCCTGATTCGGTAATTTTGACGGCCTTTTAAAGTGTATCGAATGTTATGTCTGATCTTAAACTAGCTATCAGCAACGACACGGTCGATAGCCTGAAAAGCAAGTACCTGACCTATTTTGGCGTCAAGTCGAAAAAAAAACTCAAAGCTGAACTGGTCAACTCAATCGCCGAAGGTCTGACAGACCAGACGATGCTGAAAACATACCTGGAGAAACTGTCAGAACTGGAGATGTCATTATTGCAGGAGTCGCTGTTCAATTATGGCGGATTGATTGACCGGGAACGCTTCCAACTGAAATACGGTGATTTTCCGGAAAAGCCGCAAGGCAGTAATTATTGGTACTATCGAAAAGAGCCGACAGACGCTGTTGTGGTCTTTTACTTTACCGTAGGCTCTGATTGGCACAGCATTCGAAAAATTCCGAACGAGGTTATGGCTGCGCTAAGGCCGCTGATGGCAAAACCTCGGCCGGATACGCTGAAAACTGTCGCCTTGCCGGACCCCCTGCCTGAAAGTCATGTGCTGTTTGAACGGGAACGGCTGGCCCTGAGCGAGCTGCATTCAATACAACTGCTATTGCAGGATAAGCAAATCAAGGTCAGTGAGAAAACGGGGGTTGCCACCGGGGCAACCCTGAAGAAAGTATCTTCCGCCGTGCATGAATACTACAGCGACGTCCCGTGCGATGAGGCGAAAGGTTGCGAGTCAATGCTGGCTTATGGCTGGCTGAGGCTGCTGGGCAACAGCAAATTCACCAAACGCTCAGGCACAACCCTGATTCCGGCCAAAAAGACCGATCGCAACCCGGCGGACACCATCAGGGAGATGTGGACCCAATGGTTGAATAATAAGAAAGAAGACGAGTTTCGTCGTATTGATCGCATCAAGGGACAAAATGGCAAGGGGAAGCGTTATTTCACCGATGTGCTGAAAAGAAGGGAGGTCATTACGGCTTACCTGAAGGGGTGTGAGGTCAATGCCTGGATCGACTTTGCCGACTTTGCCGACTTTTTGTTCGTTACCGGTGCTGATCTGGACGTGACAACAGAGCCATACCATCTCTATATTTACAATCCGGGTGATGGGGAGCTTGATGGCGGTAGCTGGGATTATCTGGAAGTCCGTTATTTGCGCTGCTTCTTGCTGGAGTACGCGGCAACCCTGGGGCTGGTGGATGTAGTCATGGCTCCCCATAATACCGATGAAAGCTTTTTTGACCGCTATGGCGATATGGAGTGCCTCAGCCGCTACGACGGTATGCGATATTTCCGTCTGACACCATTGGGTCAGTATGCACTGGGCCTGACAGACAGTTATCAGGCAGACCACAGCGAGTCAACTGAAACCCCTCTGGCCATTCAACGACAGGGACGCATTGCCTTTGATCGAGAGCCAACCCCCTGGGAACAACGGTTTATGTCACTCTATGCGGATCATCATAAGCAGCATATCTGGACGTTATCCCGTAAGAAGATGATGGAAACGCTGCAAATTGGTGGCAGCATCGATGAACTCAAAGCCTTCCTGCAGGCCCGGGATGACCAGCCTTTTTTGCCGGAAGATTGTGAGAGCATCCTGAAGCAGGCGGCAGCCAATGTCGGGGGTGTGGAGATCAAGGAGGAAGCACTGATTGTAAACTGCAAAACCCGGGAGATTGTCGAGTTTATTATTAATGATAAAGTGCTGTCCAAATGGTGCCAGCCTTTGGGCAAGCAGCAAATCGTGATCCCCAAAAGTAAAGAGAAGAAGTTTAAGGAGAGCCTGAACTCGGTTGGCATTGGTTGTGCCTGAAATTGTCAATGGGTTTCGGATGGAACCACAAAGGG
>NZ_JAHHPO010001216.1 GCF_024606365.1 Endozoicomonas sp. ONNA2 | reverse complement strand
GCTCCCGTTTTAACTTTGGTCTGTCGGTGAGATTCCGACACGTGAATCGTCAGTAACACTGCTCGGCTGGCGTCTTGCGAAAAATACTCAGGTTTAGATAACTTTGAGCAGGTTTGAGCAAGTTTTCAGGAGCGGTTCATTTCCCGTACAGCGAGTCTTCTGGCGTCAGGATAGGCCTCGCTGATCTGTTCATCAACCTGTGGGTTCCTCCTGATCAGCTTGTTAATAGCCAGTCGTGTTCGATCAATGGTTTTCAGCCAGTCACGGCATTGACAGGGCTCTGGCAACAGAGGATTCACAACCCGTTGCTGGTATTCGTATTTGAGCAGGTGCAGGGTGGTGAGTCGGTGTTCCAGCGTACCCAGCTCACTGCCCATGCTTTCGATTTCCCAAAACAGGTTTTCCGTGTCCAGTTGGTCATACTGGCCGTTACGGAATTATTGTTTTTGCTGTTTTGCATTGCCTGCATCCTTTTACTCACTGTTCACCATTCCAGGAGGCTGTCCGGGAATAGCGCCCGACTGGGCGTGCCCGTAGCGAGGATGGCAGAAAATTTCCGACTTTTCAGACCAATTTGCTGACACCGCACGACTGCATGGATGCAGGAGCTAGAGCAACGCAGGAGCAGTTGCCGTCAATTCTCACTCAGCCACCCGATCAGAAGGACCTGAAGTTAGAAAGGAAACTGTCCCCAAAGGCGCAAGGATGATCTCGCTCCAGGGAGCTGATTCAGACTTTGGATAAATCGATTCTTCAATCTCTGACTTCGTAACATCGATAGACTCATGCGGGGTAGATTTCATGAATTGAAAATAAAAAGAAAATGGTCCCGAATCCTCTTCACCTTTCGAATACTCTTCACCTTTCGAATACTCTTCACCTTTCGAATACTCTTCACCTTCCGAATCCACTTCACCTTCCGAATCCACTTCACCTTCCGAATCCACTTCACCTTTCAAATACGCTTCACCTTTCAAATACGCTTCACCTTTCAAATACACTTCAGCTGATGATGCGTTAAGATCGTTCTTGGTCCACACTGCAATCCATACAGGTTTGGGAGCTGGTTTCCTGGTCACCGTGTATTGCCGAAGTAACGGCTGCTCCAAGGTTGGAGAGGAAGTTTCCGACCGTTTTGGGCACGATACCTCCACCACACACTCTTTCACAGTTAGCACACGGTCCAAAAACCACTGACACGGATCAGAATCGATAACTTGCCGAAACACCTGCCCCGCTAACTTTGACCAATCTGCTGTTACATTATTTCCGCCAACGTTCATATAAACCTCCGAAGTCCTGCCAGAGCCAACACTGATATAATTATTCATTACTTTCTTGGACAGTTAATTTCTGAAAAAATTCCCTTCAATGAACTTGATTACCTTTAATATCGTTATGAATATCCCCAATTAATGGCGGAACTTTTCCCGTTTTTCATTATCAAATCAGTGAATTCTCAAAATTACTGATTAAATCAGCCATATTTACATGTTTACTGTTCTGCCAGGCGCAGCAGGTCATGCGCACATTTACTTTTCGCAACGTGGCCACGGTGTCCACCGGGCGTCAGCGGACAGCGTGCCAACCCAATCATTCCGTAACATTACTCCCATCACCGATTGTATCAACCACCTCAAGCAATCAGCACCGCAGGCAGGTGATGCGTTTCATTTTTACAAATCCGAGGACGAGAAGCAGGCGTTGATCCGTTGCTATCGGCAAAAGACAGGCAACGGGTTTCTTTTTATCCTCCGGCATCCGGACGACCTGGATCATCATCCGTTACGAAAACTGCACTATTACCCCTCCACCGGGAAAAAAACCGAGCGCCCCGGCCTTATTTACCAGCCAGTCCCCATCACTCTTATTTTCGATTGTGACAACCTGAAGCCCAGGCAGCTGGCCTCACTGAACGAGCTGTTGGAGAACCCACCCCGGCTCGATGGCACGCCCATCAGCACGACAGTGAGCCGTGTTGTTCTGGCTGATGAGTCGTTAATACGCCGACCTGACGCTCCCGGCCCGGATTTCTGGCGTCGGATATTTGCCTTGAATGGACCTTCTTCACCAATCTGTCACTCCCTTCTTCACCGCACGGTTGTTCCAGCCTGGTCTGCCATTGAGCTTAAGCAGCCGCCAGAACCCGGGAGCTTGCAGATTCGCTGTGCTGGTCACGATGCCTTTGCCAACCTGTTTGGCAATCTGGCCATCAATCGTGATGGCAAGCGGTATTTCCGCAAGGGGATGATCAGCAGCCAGCCAGAACCTGCGACCATCTGCCTGGTGGACCCGCCAGATACCGACAGCCGATTTTGGCAACATGTGTCTGACATTGTCGAGCAAGGCTACTTCATCGCCAATGGTGAACGGGTAAGGCTGCCAGCATCGCTGGTCTTGCAGAAATATGACACCTCGACAGCGGATATCAGGGCATTTCAACAAGCCATCAACAACTCACCGGTGCGACCCGGGCAAACCTGTGGGGTTATCAACACCCACAATTTTGAAGCTATCTTCAGCGATCTGTCGGCCCGGGGCAACACCCTGCAACAGACCGACACCCTTGCGGCGATGGCCAGCGAATTTGGCCAGCTGCTCATTTGCGGTAAATTGACCGATCTGCAATGGCGAGTCCTGAAACAACGGACGGAATCCCTGCCCGTTCCTCCCGGATTGGTGTCAGGCACTCTGCCCAAGCCTTCCGGCGACCATGTTGTTACGCTGCTTGCCCGCCATGATGCCAATATTGCTACCAATTCCTACTGCTATCACCTGGCCGCAGGGCAGCAATGGGAGGAACTGTGGTTTACCAGCAAACTGACACTGTCCGGCAAGTTGAGTTTCCGGCTGCGTAAATCCCCTTTATTGCACAAGCTCCTTGCGGGTGAACCGGTGGTGCTGAGCGGGCTGGAACAAGCCCCGGCCCTGGCAGGGCATCTGGAGTCACTGCTGGCACCTGAGCCCTATCTCTGGATTTACGGCCAGAAAATTGCGCTGCCAGATTGCCGAATCCATATTGTCTGGCCCTGTGACCGTCTCCCTGCCCAGAGTCCCTGGTACCAGCGCTGGCAGCAGCAGGATACCGGCAGTAGTGGGTCTGTCAGCAGTGCCGAACCCATGACGGCCCGCCACCTTGAGGCAAGGGAACAGTTGACCCGTCTTTTAGCCAGCATCAGGACATTGCCCCGGAGCCCGGACAAAAGCTATCCGGTCATCCCGGTTCAGGCACCTGCTGAGTTTCTGACCCTGCTTGAGGCGCAGCTCCACATCGAACAAAGTCTGGATCGTGCCGAGACACTGGCGCCCTTCCACTGGCGCAAGGCCCTGAATAAGCTGCTGGCCCACCCGGTGCGGGGTCATGCAACCATTTACAGTTTTGTCAAGGCGCAGATCAGCGCCCAATTTCCCGATCCTGAGCCAGAGGTTGACATCGATGGCATTGCGCCCATCCTGAAAACTAGGCCAGACCCGGAGCACCTTCAGGACCAGCTGGATAATTTCTGGCCGTTAGCCCGTTATCTGGCACCGGCACTTGCCGACTGCCTGCCTGCAACGTTTGACCTGCCCCGTGCCCACCGCTGCACAGCAAAAATGGCTGCCATTATCCACTCAATATTGCCTGAAGAGGGTATGAAGGCTGATGCATTGCCGGTGGCTGATGCATTGCCGGTAACGGACGACAACATCCATTTCTATCACGGCCATCGGCTGCGTCTGCTTTACGATGCCCTGCTGGTCTTTGCCGAAGACAGCCACAAGCGTGGCATCCCGGTGCATCGACAAGCCATGGACTTGAACCGGCAACTGTCAGCCATCAGCCATCCCTCTGAGCCAGCCGTGCAACAGCAACTTCAGCATTACTTTCCCCAACAGCGGCTGACCACGTCGTTGCCAACGCTGGCCTCAGATTGGCTACAGGCCAGCCATGACCATAAACAGCAACACGCCCGGCGGCTTGAACAGCTCGTTGCCATGCTCGATAAACATAAAATTATTGAGCTGACGGGCCCTTCGGGTACCGGTAAATCCTGTCTGGCTGAAGCTACGGGACAGCGGATTGAACAGCACTCATCAAGGCATTGGCTGGATGCCGCCCTGTGGGCAAAGCTTGGCCAACCAACCGTGAAAACGCTGACTCTGGGGCCAAACACCACATGGGAATACCTTTACGGTTCGCTGACCCTGAAAAAAAACTGGCTGGGTAACCTGGTCTCTCAACCGGTGCCCGGCCAGCTGACGGATTGGGCCAACAGTGCCCGACCGGGCCTGCTGGTTATTAATGAAGCCAACCTGGTACCTCCGGGGCTATTGTCGCCACTGCGCGGTCTGCTGCAATCGCCTCCCCGGCTCTGCGTCAATGGCCAGGTGATCCGGTTAAAAGAGAACCACAGGGTTTTATTGACCGGTAATCCGGACAATTATCCGGGACGGAATCTTGATCCTGAATTAAAAACCGGGCTTCTGCGCCTCTATTACCGGCCACTGCCGGAGTCCATCCTGAAACAAGCCATCGTTGAGCCACTTCTGCCTGATGCCTGGCCCCCGGGATTAAAGTCCACCGCTTCGGCCACCATCCCGTCTGTGCTGGCAACGTATAAAAAACTGTTATCCACAAACTATGAGCTGACGCCCAGGGATCTGAAAGACATCATGGCCCGGTTCAGGCTGCTCACTGTTGATGCCCCCTGCCCCACCAGCCATGAACAAGTCTTGGCACTGGCAGTTGAAGCGTGCCAGCAAAGCCTCGACGGGCGGATCGACCAGGGCAAGCGATGCCAGTGGCAAGCGCTCAGAGCCTACTGGCGCAGCAATGGCCGGGCGGATGATCAAGTGCTTGACCGGCATCAGCGTGCTTTCAATCAGTTTTTCAGCCGATTGACCGGGGTGAATCAGCAGCAATCAGAGTCTTTGGTCATCAATACGCCGACCACCAAAGACTACATAAAAACCTGCTGGCAATTTCTGCAACTCAGGGAACCGGGCCGGGTTGCCATGGTGGTGGAAGGTACTGCCGGGTGGGGTAAGGATGCACTGTTAATGCTGACCCTGGCCACCTGGCAACAGCAAACCGGTAAAGGCTATCAGCACCTCAACGGAGGACCGGACCAATTCACCCGGTTTGTGCAGGCCTTTAACCGTGCCTGGCGTCTCGGTGAGGTATTAGTGGTCAGTGAACTGAATATTATTCCTTCCGGGCCACTGGAAGAGTTCCTCAATGACCGCTTGCCGCTGCCGCACAAGGCCGGGTTCAAATTGATTGGCACCGTTAATCCGCCCACCTGGCCGGGACGGACGGCATTCCCGCCGTCATTGGCCAATCGATTTACCGGCGTTCATATCCAATACGATGCGCTCAAGGATTATCAGCTCAGGCTGCAGGCCATGGGTGTATCCGACCCACTCAGTCAGTGGTTAAGCGCTTGTGCCAATGCCATTAATAATAATCTCCGCTACCAACGCATTCCCCTGGAACTGACGTTGCCGCAGATATTTCAGGTGGCGGATCGACTAACCGGCATGGCCATGGATCAGTGGCCTGAGTGTCTGCGCCAAGAGTGGATATTCTATCTCTTGAACTGCAATCGTTCTTTTAAATGGCCCGTTATTCCCGGGCAGTCATCAAGGCAGCAACCTCCGGGAGGCCCGGTCACCCAATCGTCGGCAACCGTTGCCAGGCCTTTCAGGCTGGGTCCCCGCCCCGGTGTGCCTGTCAACTATCAGATCACCAGATATTTCCCTCGTCGATGGGAGGCCGGGCTGTATCGACTCAAGTTGTTCACAGTCAGTGTGACAACGGACCAGAAGTTAGTTGCAAGCCCGTTGTCCGTTCGTCCTGCTGATCAGAGTTACCTTTTGCCCGCATTAGCTGGACATAGCTACCTGAAAAGCGGTGAAACCCCCGGACGCCTGATACTGAAACCGGGCAACGAGTGGCAGCCATTGCCATCACTGACCCCCGCCAACGGGTTAACCGGTCTGCGAACCATGCCGGCAGAGGTGCCGCTGGAACTGGGACTGGACCACCGAACTGGCCAGCACTTTGTCCGTTCCCGGTTTACCGAACCGGTGATTGTGGATTTTATTATCAAACCCCATCCGACCTACTTTGCACCGTTAACTGCTGACCACACCATCGAAACGCAGCCCGAGCCATGTCCTCCCCTGATCAAAGTACATCTGGATCAAGAGGTTTTCACCGGGCAACCCGGGCCCTTCCCGGGCTACCGGACACTGCGGGAAATAGGGGAAACAGGCAATCTTGCCAAACGGGTGGTAATGCTGGTCGATTGGTTCCGAGGTTTTTCTTACGACCAAACGTTTGCTGAAACCGGCATTGACCTGGTCAAGCGATTATTGCAGGAGCAGCAGGGAACCTGTCGCCACCGTGCGTTTCTCTTTCAGTTGCTCTGTCTTTACTGGGGTATTGAAGCCCGAATTGTACAATCGGACTCCCATGATTTTGTTGAGGTCAAATGCAGGGAAGGATGGCGACTGTGTGATTTAGGGGGCACCAGTAACAGCATGCTCAGTTAC
Organism: Endozoicomonas sp. ONNA2; assembly: GCF_024606365.1. Taxonomy (GTDB): domain Bacteria; phylum Pseudomonadota; class Gammaproteobacteria; order Pseudomonadales; family Endozoicomonadaceae; genus Endozoicomonas. The sequence continues at coordinate 1,605 of NZ_JAHHPO010001216.1, read as the reverse complement.
TCAGCGGAGCCAGAATGGGACAGCATTTACCGTTCAGCACCAGTGCAGCAGCCAGACAACTCACCTGGCGGACAGGGTACAGGCAGTTCAGCGCCAGTAAAATCAGCTTGCGGACCGGGTACAGGCACTGATGCCCGAGTCTGGGAGCGGATCATCGACCTGGTCATCTCTCTGTGCCGACAATGGCGGTGTGCCAGTAGCCAATTACCCCAAGAGGCCAGTAGCCTCCTCAAAGACACCGTTCTGGAAGAGTTACGGAACCATTTCCGCCCTTTTCCCACGGGACACTTTTCATATCGATATAACTTTGCCACACCAGTCATAGAAAAAATCAAACCCTCTACTATTGTCTTCGACCTGGCGCCGGAGCAATATCTGCTTGCGGCAAGGCATACCATTGACCATTTTTTTACCCTTGCTCCTCCTGAAAAGAAAGCCATTATTGACTGGAGCCACTATGCGCTTGGCGCTTCAAAAGACTGTCAATCGCCAACAGATAATCTTTTCTGTCAGTGGTCGGAGCATGCCTGGCAACTGTATCTGAAAAGCCCGAAAGATTTTCCCGTTCTTCCTATTCAAAGCCTGCAGGCCGTTATCCGATTCAATTTTGATCATGACGGTACGGCTCAACAAATAAGCCAGCGCCTGTTCCGGGTAGAGTCCATTGACAGAACTCATCTGAAAGCTGCCAGCGCCAGTCTGGGGGCGGGCAATTTCCCTCTTCTGGGCGGCAGAAAACAATTGCCCAAGGTGACGGTTACCGATGTTTATTGGAGCCATTCCTCCCGGGGCAGACCAGATTTTGCCCGACTGATCCGGGGTGAACCCTGCTTCCCGGAGAAATCAACCTATTTCCAAGAGGCGAATACCCTGATTTTTTCCAGTCAGTTTTTGATCACACAGGCGGTGTATGCCCTCTCAGAGGCCATTAATCTGCAGACCGGGGCACTGTTTGCTGCGAAACTCCCCTGGCAATGGGATCGCACATACTCCTTTAATTACAACAATTGTGCAAAAAATAACCGACAGTTAATTCGTCTGATCAGCGATCAACGCTCGGCTGCAATATATACTCCCGTGGTATGCCAGGAGCTGACAAGATTCCGGGTCCTGATCGTCGGCAACTTCAGTGGCCAGCTCACCATCTTTGAAAGTCCGGCAGGGGAAAATTTCAACCTGATCGGCAGTGGGATTTTTTCTCCGGGTATTTCCCTGGATTGCCGGGAATCGCTGGAAACCATAAAAAGCCTGATCAATGAACATGATGCAACCATTCTTGACCACGAATATTTGAATAGTTATGGGTAGTTAACCAATTCATTCAGGAACCTTTCCGGGTTTGCCGCATCAAATATGTACAGAAACCGGAATTACTAACAAAAAACTGACTGCTTATATGTTTACTATTCGCCCCGGTGCCTCGGGTTATGGGCAAAATAACCATTCGCAAGCCAGTGATCACTGTGCGGGCATAGCTCAAACTGCGGGCATAGCTCAAAAGAGACGGGCAAATTCTGCAGACGATCCTGCACAGCCCAGTAAAATCCCTAAAAAAACACCAGAAATTGAAGTTTTGTCCGTCAAAATTGAGCAGTTGCATTTTGG
>NZ_JAHHPO010001215.1 GCF_024606365.1 Endozoicomonas sp. ONNA2 | reverse complement strand
GCTTGTAGCCCTTGGAAATCAAGGGTCAATATGGTTTCAACGAATAGTTACGAAAGATCAGTACAGGGGGAAGATTAGTATAGAGTGCAGCGCAGGTCTAATTGAGAAAGTTCTTCCAATCCACCCAATCCACCTTGTATCCCGTTGATTGGATGAATGTTTTTTTGAAGGCAGAATGCTGGCCAGAATCAATTCTTAAGCCGGATTAGCTGCCTTGTACTCTTTGCGACGCTGATGAAGCACAGGCTCGGTATAGCCATTAGGCTGCTCACAGCCTTTGAATACCAGATCACAGGCTGCAGCAAAGGCAATACTCCTGGCAAAGTCTGGTGCCATAGCTCGATACGCTACATCACCAGCATTCTGTCGGTCTACGATCACAGCCATTCGCTTCAAGGTTGCCATCACCTGGTCTTCTGAACAAACACCATGACGCAGCCAGTTGGCAATGTGCTGACTGGAGATTCGCAGCGTGGCACGGTCTTCCATCAGACCAATGTCGTTGATATCCGGGACCTTGGAACAGCCAACACCCTGGTCAATCCAGCGCACCACATAGCCAAGAATTCCCTGGGCGTTATTGTCCAGCTCTTTCTGGATCTGCTCGGGAGAGAGCTTGCCCGGATCCTTCATCACCGGAATCTGAAGAATATCGTCAATACTGGCTTGCTGTCGGCTGGCCAGCGCCTTCTGCCGGGCCAGAACATTCACCCGGTGATAATGAACGGCATGAAGTGTCGCACCATTGGGAGAAGGCACCCAGGCGGTGTTGGCCCCGGACAGGGGGTGGGCAATCTTCTGCTCCATCATTTTTGCCATCTCATCCGGCATCGCCCACATGCCTTTACCAATCTGGGCTTTGCCGGGCAGACCAGTATGAAGACCCATATCAACATTGCGATCTTCATAGGCCTGAATCCAGACAGACTGTTTCATCTCCCCTTTTGGAATGACCGGACCGGCTTCCATGCTGGTATGGATTTCATCCCCGGTTCGGTCCAGGAAACCGGTATTGATAAAGACAATGCGATCTCTGGCCTCGCGGATGCATGCCTTCAGGTTTATGGAGGTTCTGCGCTCTTCATCCATAATACCGACCTTCAGGGTATTGGCTGGCAGATCAAGCGCCGCTTCGATACGGGAAAACAGTTTGCAGGTAAAGGCCACTTCTTCAGGCCCCTGCATCTTGGGCTTGACGATATAAATGCTGCCTTCCCGGGAGTTCTGCTGGCTGCCCGTCTTTTTCTTCAGATCGTGAATGGCGATCAGGGCGGTGAACATACCGTCCATAATGCCCTCCGGAATCTCATTACCCCGGGCATCAAGAATGGCATCATTGGTCATCAGGTGGCCGACATTTCGGACAAACATCAGGCTTCTGCCGGGCAAGACCAGTTCATTGCCGTCTGGTGTCGTGTACATCCGGTCAGAACTCAGCTTTCGGGTCAGCGGCTTGCCACCTTTAACGAAAGTATCTTCCAGGTCACCTTTCATCAGCCCAAGCCAGTTGCGATACACCAGGGCCTTGTCTTCTGCATCCACTGCTGCCACGGAATCTTCACAGTCCATAATGGTGGTAATGGCAGCCTCAACGATCAGATCCTGAACATTGGCAGCATCATCCCTGCCGATAACGCCTTCAGAATCAAATTGAACATCAATGTGCAATTCATTGTTTTTCAACAGAATTGAATCCGGCTTATCAGGGGCTCCGGTATAACCACAAAACTTTTCCGGCTCTTTCAGAGAGGTGATTGAGCCATCCTCCAGTGAAATGGCCAGACTGTTTTCCAGCACCTGATAGCGAACGGCGTCTTTATGGCTGCCAGAAGTCAATGGTGCCGCTGTATCCAGCAACTCACGACCAAAGGCAATCACTTTCCTGCCACGAACCGGATTATATCCTTTCCCCTTCTCTGCCCCCTCACTTTCCGCAATAGCATCCGTTCCATAAAGCGCATCATAAAGGCTACCCCAGCGGGCATTGGCTGCGTTCAAGGCAAAACGGGCATTCATCACGGGGACTACCAGCTGGGGCCCTGCCTGACGTGCTATTTCACTGTCGACCTTGCTGGTGGCGATCACAAAGTCATCGACTTCAGGCAGGAGATAACCGGTTTCCTCAAGGAAAGACCGGTACTCAGGCTTATTGTCTTCGCTATACCGGTTTTGCCGGTGCCATGCATCGATCTTCTGCTGAAGTTCATCCCGTCGGGCCAGAAGCGCCTGGTTTTCAGGGGCAAGGTCATTAACCAGCGCTTCCAGGGACAACCAGAACTTCTCTGGCTCCACACCGGTTCCCGGGGCAATATCATTCACCAGTAAATCATGGAGTAGCCGCGCAACTTGCAGGCCACCTTTCTGGATGCGTTCAGTCATTTCAACCTCACTTCCCGATCATTATTATGCAACTGACGTATACATTATGCCTGGGTACAAGCACAACAATTCCACCCGTCATGTTATCGAAGCCAGGTGGCATTTCCAATTAACGCCCGGAATGACGATTATTTATCCTGTGAATAGTGACTGTTACAGCGAAAAATGACCGGGAATAATCAAATTATGAGTGCCCGGGTTCGAGACTTCTGTCTCGCCAATCAATGCCATGAAGGACTCAAGCTCTTTATCAAGATTTGAATGAACGGCAAACATACGAATTCCCCAAATTTTGTAAGAGTCTGTTAAATCCTGCGGGCAAAAACAAATGTGCAAAACCGGGAGTCGTGTCAGGATTCATATTTGTGTAGGGATAAAAGAAAGCCCTTTTCTTGATAGTCACCTTTCCGCCACGGATTTAATAATCTGTCTCAGCCACTGGTGGGCAGAGTCATGATGCAGCAGGGGACTCCAGGCCATGGATAGATCAAAGGATGGAATGTCAAACGGGGGCCTGACGACAGCGAGCCTGGCACTGAAGCGTTCAATATCCGCAAGCCGACTGGGCAGTGTAGCGATCAGATCATGCTGGGCAGATAATAGCATTGCCACCTGGTAATGACGGGTAAAAACACTGATTTTGCGTTTTTTGCCAACAGAGGCCAGCGCTTCATCCACCCAGCCCAGTCGCTGTACATCCTCAGGATTAACCCCCACGCCAATACCCATTCCGGTTTTGCTGGCCCAGATATGCCGGGATTGAAGATAGGTGTCCAGGGTGAAATTTTTCAGTATCGGGTTTTCTTTACTCATCACACAGGAAAAATCGTCCTGCCAGATCCGGGATTGGTAAAACGACTGAGGCAGACTGTCAAAACGGTTAATGGCCATATCGACCCAACCTTGCTCCACATCGTGAAAGCTCACATCACTGGGCGTCAGGACATCCAGTGTCACATTCGGAGCCAATGAGCGAAGCGGCTTCAACACCAGAGGGATCAGGGTTGATTCAGCATAATCTGAAGCCATGATCCGAAATACCCGCTGGCTGGTTTCAGGATCAAACTTCTCTTTTGGCTGAATGGTTTTCTCCATGGCCAGTAATGCTTCACGAATCCGTGGCTGGAGTTCAAGTGCACGCTCTGTTGGCGTCATTCCTTCGCTGGTCCGGATCAACAAAGGATCATTAAACAACTCCCGCAGTCTGCGCAGCCCATTGCTCATGGCAGGCTGAGTAATTCCCAACTGTTCAGCGGCACGGGTTACGTTGCGCTCCCTGAGCAGAACATCCAGGTAAACCATCAAATTCAGATCAACGCGTGCAATATTCATTCTATAAATACCGGAGATAACTCTTATAAATTACCAGAATCTTTCTCCGGTGTTTAGGATGTGCGGCGTAAATCAAACATTTGTTTGAATTTAACCGGTCGCATAACTACACCTCGCTGTTCGGGGGAGGAAAATAACATGGCTCGCTATAACCGCTCTGAAGAAATTGCCCGCATTGAAAAGGACTGGGCAGAGAACCCGCGCTGGAAAAATGTCAAAAGAACCTACAGTGCAGATGACGTCGTTCGTCTGAGAGGTTCTGTGAAAATCGAAAACACCATTGCCAGACAGGGGGCCGAGAAACTCTGGAACCTGGTGTATGGCAACCAGTCCAAAAAAGGTTATGTCAACTGTCTCGGTGCTCTCACAGGCGGTCAGGCAGTACAACAGGTTAAAGCAGGCATTGAAGCGATCTACCTTTCCGGCTGGCAGGTTGCGGCAGATAATAATACCGCTAGCACCATGTACCCGGACCAGTCTCTGTACCCGGTTGACTCTGTGCCGGCAGTGGTCAAGCGCATCAACAACAGTTTCCGCCGTGCCGACCAGATTCAGTGGAAAGCCGGTAAGCAAGCGGGTGATGAAGGTTATGTTGACATGTTTGCCCCGATTGTTGCGGATGCAGAGGCAGGCTTTGGTGGCGTACTGAACGCCTATGAGTTGATGAAAGGCATGATTGAGGCCGGTGCTGCCGGGGCGCACTTTGAAGACCAGCTGGCTTCTGTTAAAAAGTGTGGCCACATGGGTGGCAAGGTACTGGTTCCCACTCAGGAAGCTGTGCAGAAGTTGATTGCAGCCCGGCTGGCTGCTGACGTGGCTGATGTACCCACCATTGTTCTGGCCCGTACCGATGCAAACGCTGCGGACCTGATTACCTCTGATTGCGACCCTTACGATGCCCCATTCCTTTCGGGCGAAAGAACGCCTGAAGGTTTCTTCCGGACCAAAGCCGGTATTGATCAGGCCATTGCCCGTGGTCTTGCCTATGCGCCATACGCGGATCTGCTGTGGTGTGAAACCGCTACGCCAGACCTGGAAGAAGCACGCCAGTTTGCCGAAGCGATCAAGACTGAGTACCCGGATCAGCTGCTGGCCTATAACTGCTCACCATCGTTCAACTGGAAGAAAAATCTGGACGATGAAACCATTGCCAAATTCCAGCAGGAACTGAGCGATATGGGCTACAAGTACCAGTTCATTACCCTCGCGGGCATTCACAACATGTGGCACAACATGTTTGAACTGGCTTATAACTACGCACAGGGTGAAGGCATGAAGCATTATGTCGAGATGGTTCAGGAGCCGGAGTTCGGTGCTGCCGAGAAAGGCTACACCTTTGTTGCCCACCAACAGGAAGTGGGTACCGGTTATTTTGATGATATGACAACGGTTATCCAGGGTGGTCAGTCTTCAGTCACGGCATTAACCGGGTCTACGGAAGAAGAGCAGTTCTAATTGATTGAAGTTTGAGCCCCTGATTGTTGATGGGGCTCATTTTTAAGTATGGAAAACAGCTCTGGCCAGTTCGGGATCCACCATTCCCAGCGCCTCTTCAAACATGGAAGCCGCCACATTCAGTGATGGCCTTCGCGCATTCTGCATTGTCAGCGTATCAAGGAGTGACCAGGCTCTTTCTGGCCCCTTTGGTTTACTGAAGATAACATTACGCTCGGCACTGAAAAAAGTACCCCTGTGTGTAAGCCTTTCTGTGAGCCTTTTCAATTGATAATCATAGAGACCGTCCACAACCTTATCATACTGCTTTACTAATTTATCAAAGGTGGTAAGAGGACCCGATTTTTGATGCTTCAGGACTTCCGTCTTTTTTGTGTGATGTGCTGCGTCATGAATATTACTGCTTACCCCTGAAGGTATATTGGTGAAAGCATTCTTTTTTAATAAACGTCGAAGCATAACGCGATCATCAACTGTAGTGTGTTGGGAGGTCAAAAAAGAATCAACGCCTGTAATTATTTGCGCAGTCCGCTGCACAGCATATTTTTTGCCTGGTTGTTCAAAAGCACAAATTTCACCAATCCCTGAGGAGCGAACCAATCGTTCCTTTAGAAATTTCCTGAGTACTTGTACATCCCTGGAGTTTGTCTGTGTAGATCTTATAAAGGTATTTACATCATTTAGAATGTTAACAGCACGGTTCTTTGCCAAGTCAGAGCTGAATTTCTTGTCCAGATCTGTCTCTGCTTTTGAGCGGGTAACTTTATCGCCAAATGTATTCAGATATTCAACCCTGGCCGCTTGGCAGGCAGCTATCCCGGGAATCGTTGGGAACATTCAGGCAAACCTCTGTATGAGTTATTGTGACTATGTGCCATTGGACTGATTTTTTATAAAAAAGTTCAATTCATATAGTACTTCAGTGCACGAGAGAATATTTCCCAATCAAATGATGGCTGTTACTTTGTACAGCTCGGCCGCGACTCTTTAAGTCTTTCGAGTTCACGGTATAACCTGTCTGTGTGGAACTTTTCGAACTTCATGGCCAATTTTGACTATCTTATAAGCTCAAAGACAGCATCCGGGCCAGGTTGCTTTCATTAAGAGAAATAGATATCAAGTGTATGTCAGCATTACCCAATGTAAACAAACTTCCTGATTGCCTGAGGTTAAACCACGCCTTTCAACAAATCAGAAACAATGTGCGCACAACGCCTCTGATCAAATCAGACGCCCTGAGCGAGCTGATTCGTGGAGAGGTTCTTGTCAAAGCCGAGTCTCTGCAAATTACCGGAGCATTTAAGTTTCGGGGCGCATTTTACCGCCTGTTAAATTTAACAAAAAACGAGAAAAAACAAGGAGTTATAGCTTACTCTTCTGGCAATTTTGCAGCAGGCTTGTCAGCGGCCGGACAACTTCTGGGTATACCGGTCAGACTGGTTATGCCACATGACGCCCCCCAATCAAAAATAAATAATGCCAGGCGTTATGGTGCAGAGGTCGTTCTCTGCCAATGTAATGAACCGTCAAGGGAGGAAGCTGCCAGTGATATGGCCAGTAAACTGGCCCATGATCATGGCGCGGTTCTGCTACACCCTTTCGATGACCACGAGATCATCATTGGCCAGGCATCGGTAGCAATGGAGCTTCAGGAACAGCTGGCGATAACCGGGAAAGCCTGTGATCATATTCTCTGTCCCGTGGGTGGTGGCAGTCTGGTGGCAGGATCAAGCCTGGTGTTCGGTAGCAACACCCAGGTATGGGCCGTTGAAGTCGATGGTTACCAGGGGATGGGCATTTCTCTTGAAAACGGCAGGCGCTCCCGGGCCAAAGGTCATATCTTGTGTGACTGTGATGCTTTACTGGCCCTTGAGCCCGGCATTGCCAATCTGGACATCGTACTGCAAACCGGTGTCAAAGGCCTGACCGTCAATGCTCAAGCAGCCCATGAGGCCATCAGGCTCAGTTTTCAGGAGATGAACCTGGTGTTAGAGCCCAGCGGTGCCGTGGCCATTGCCGCGATCATGGAAAACCCGGCACTGTTTAAACATAAAACCATCGTCGCCATTGGCAGCGGAGGTAATGTTGACCCGGATAAGTACGCTGCCATATTAAGCGCTGTCTGAGTATGCAATTGACCGGATGAACGTCAGGCAAGAGAGAATGACGGGAGGCATATCTACTGGTTACCTGCCCTCCCCAGCCAGTGGGAAGGACAAGCAAGATAATGTCACCAAAAAGAACTCAGGAATTAATCGATCACATGCACCGAAGCCGTATTGGTAGTACCTGACTCAACCAGGGCACCGGAAACCATCACAACCAGATCACCAGACTGAACAAAGTTGTGCTTTACCCCCAGCTCTTTGCCCAGCTTGTAGAATGCATCGGTGTTTTCCTGCAGCGGCACCAGGCTGGTTGTCACCCCTTTGCTCAGGCTGAGCTGGTTAGCGGTCTTCTCGGAAGAGGTCAGCGCCAAAATCTGCGCTTTAGGGAAGAACTTGCGCAGTGAACGTGCTGACTTGCCCTGCTCAGTGGCAACGATAATCAGCTTGGCCGCCAGGATATCCGCCGTTTTGACCGCACCACGGCAAACCGCTTGAGTGATGCTGCGATAATTGTCGATCTCCGCATCAAACTCTTCCACACGCAGTTCCATGTTGCCATCTGTGCTGTTACAGATGGTTGCCATTACCGCAACGGATTCTGCCGGGTACTTACCTTTGGCACTCTCACCGGAGAGCATAACGGCGTCGGTGCCGTCCAGAATAGCGTTTGCTACATCACCGGCTTCAGCACGGGTTGGACGGGGGTTCTTGATCATGGAATCCAGCATCTGGGTAGCCGTGATCACAGGCTTTCGGGCATGATTACACTTTTTGATCATCATCTTCTGGGCAAAGATCACCTGATCAACCGGGATTTCTACCCCCAGGTCACCACGGGCCACCATAATGGCATCAGAAACGGCCAGTATATCGTCGAAGTTATCAACGCCTTCCTGATTCTCGATCTTGGCAATGATCTGGATTTCCTGGCCACCATTGGCATCAAGCAGCGCACGAATCTCTTCAACATCACTGGCTTTTCGGATAAATGAGGCCGCAACAAAGTCAACGCCCTGATCACAACCAAAGACCAGATCAGCCTTATCTTTTTCCGACAGGGCGGGCAGGTTAACCTTAACCCCGGGCAGATTTACACCCTTGTTTTCACCCAGTTCACCATTGTTCTTGACTTTACAGACAATTTCCTGAGCCTTGACTTCTTTTACCGTCAGTTCAATCAGACCATCATCCAGCAGAACAGTGTTGCCCGGCTTCAGGTCAGCCGTAAGTCCAGCATAGGTAACCGCTACGCAGGTGCTGTCACCAACAACAGAAGTGTCGGTAGTCAGGGTAAATTCTTGCCCGGCAGTCAGCATGACATCATCGCCATTGTGAAGTTTGACCGTCCGGATCTCCGGGCCTTTGGTGTCCAGAAGAATGGCAATACGCTTGCCGGTCTCAGCCATGACTTCTCGCAGACGGGCAATACGGATACCATGCTCGTCAAAATCACCATGGGAGAAATTCAGTCGCATCACATTCATGCCCTTGTCCACCAGTTTGGTCAGCATTTCATGGGATTCAGACTTTGGGCCGATGGTACAGACGATCTTGGTCTTTCTCACTGGGGTTTTCTCCGTCAGAGGAACCCGGGAGGCTGTCCGAGAATGTCGCCCGTAGCGAGGATGGCAGAAAATCAAGGATAAAAATTCGGTTTTGACAGGTGAATAGCGGAGCTATTTGCCG
>NZ_JAHHPO010000111.1 GCF_024606365.1 Endozoicomonas sp. ONNA2 | reverse complement strand
TGCGTTGGATTTTTCGTACGGTGATGTTTGCCCGGTAAATGCCGCTACAGTGTCAACAACCGCTTCGGCGTCAACTGCCACCACAGAGTCAACAGCCGCGGCGTCAGCAGCCACCACAGTGTCAACAGCCGCTACAGCATCAACAGCATCAACAGCCGCTACAGCGATCATTACCACAGGTACCCTTGTGGCAGCGATCGGATTGGCGATTTTCGGCTATTTAGGCTGTCAATGGATTATCGGTTTCCGGGAGGGGTTGCGTGGTCAGAAGCTGGCGAGGAGACCCCTTACTCGTGGTAAAGAACTGGCTAGCACTGCGGCCAACTCTGTATCACAGGGTTATCAGGGAATCATAGAACGAATAAACAGGCAGAGAGTTCCTACAAACAGCAGCGTATGAAATGAACCAGGTACAGAGTAACCCCGAGCTGGACAAACGTTTGTAACTTATTTGTTCAAACATTCCCTTGTATTGGAGTATCCACACCATAGAAAGTTCCCGTGCGAAAACTAAGCCAGAAACCATTAAAAAAGGCGACCATCACTGAACAGTCGCCCTTTCTTGGCACCAGAATGTCAGAACGATCAAGCTGTTGCCAATTCTTCCTGTTTGCCCTCTGCAGGGGCCATCAATCTGTTCAGCTTAGGCGCTGTCACAAACATGGGGCAACCATCGCATTACGCTTGTGGAACCGCTTTAAGGGTAGCCACCAGCAGATCCCAGAACCTGACAACGCTCTGGATATGGACTTTCTCATCCGGCGAGTGGGGGAAACGGATGGTTGGGCCAAAGGAGATCATATCCCACTCGGGGTACTTGCTGCCCAGCAGGCCACACTCCAGACCGGCATGAACCACTTGAACGCCGGGCTCCTGACCATACAGCTCAGCGTAAACCCGCTTCATGGTGGCCAGAATTTGAGAGTCCGGGTCTGGCTTCCAGCCAGGGTAGCTGTCAGAGAAGATGACTTCGGCATCCAGCATCCTGAACAGGCCGGCGACGGCATCACACAGGGCTTCATTGCAACTGCCGACCAGGCTTCTTGGCAGGATATGGGCTTTGATCTTACCGTCATTGATGGACAGCACCCCCAGGTTTAAAGAGGTCTCTACCACGCCTGCAATGGAGTCACTCATTCTCTGGACACCATTGGGGCAGGCATCCACCGCAGCCACCCAGCGGTTCTGGGCCTGCAGGGACATCAGCCCGGCAGTGGGTGCAGCGTCACTCAGGGTCAGGGTCAGGTTTGGCTCAACCACCGCCAACTCTGCACGCAGCGTATTGCTGCACTGGTCAATAATCTGCTCACAGGCTACCCGTGATGACTGAGGAATGGCAATGACGGCAGATGCTTCACGGGGAATGGCATTGTCCAGGGAGCCACCGGTCAGGCTGGCAATACGCACACCTTCTGCCTCCAGACGGTGCAGGACGCGGATCAACAGTTTGATGGCATTGCCCCTGCCGAGGTGAATATCACACCCGGAATGACCACCTTTGAGTCCGGAAATGGTCAGGGTTTTGTAGGCCAATCCATTCTGGACGTCTTCGGTCGTGTAATCCCCATTAATCTCAATGCGGGTACCACCGGCGCAGCCAATGTAGAGTTCCCCTTCATCTTCGGTATCCAGGTTAAGCAGGATCTTGCCTGCCAGAATGCCCTGCGCAAGCCCCCTGGCGCCGATCATACCGATCTCTTCAGTGGCGGTGAACAGGGCCTCAACAGGGCCATGGTGCAGGTCTTTGGACGCTAACACCGCCAGCGTTGCCGCCATGCCGATGCCGTTATCGGCACCAAGGGTTGTGCCCTCGGCAGTGACCCAGTCGCCATCAATATAGGCTTTAATCGGGTCCGTGGTGAAGTCATGAACAGTGTCGTTATTTTTTTGGGGCACCATATCCATATGGCCCTGAAGAATAACGCCAACACGGTTTTCCATGCCGGGTGTCGCCTGTTTGCGAATGATGACATTACCTGCCGCATCGGACTGCCACTCAAGATGGTGCTCTTTGGCAAAGCCAATCAGGTGCTCACGAATCTGTTCTTCATGGAAAGACGGGTGAGGTATGTCACAAATGGCGGAAAAGTGTTGCCATAACCCGTGAGGGTGCAGTTCGTGGATAGCGCTCATTTAAGACTCCAGTGCTAATTATATTGACTGCTATGTCAGAATATTTATGTGCAGACGCACTATAGTGAGGGTGTTGGGGATAAACATCAATGAGGGTTTTCTACCTTAGGAATTGTCTAAAAATAACTTTCCCATTTCACTCTAATTCTGGAACTATG
>NZ_JAHHPO010001214.1 GCF_024606365.1 Endozoicomonas sp. ONNA2 | reverse complement strand
TGAATAGTGGTTCTATTTACTAAAAATTTCCGACTTTTTAGACCAATTTGCTGTCGCCGCAGTAGGGCAGTCTATTTTCGGACAGCCTCCAAAGTACATGACCATTTGCTTTCAGGCAACCCTGAAGCCTGTTGCAGTCTGCGACCGGGAAATAGATAATTTCACCTGGTCAAAAAGTCAGACCTCATATTCCAATGAAAGCTCTATGAAAGATGATTTTATTATTCCATCCAGTTTGACTTATTCCGAAAAGGGAAACTGCAGAAGACCCAAAGCGCCCGTTTCATACCCCAATTCCGTCAGCACTTTTTCAGGCATATTCAACGTTAGCAGCATTTTTGCCAAGCCACTGCCGGAGTTCCAATACCAACTCATCACTGGGGCTGACCAGCCATTGCTCGCCCAGCATCAGGCTGGCCTGGGCATCGTCCCGACGGTAATCAATCCTGACCGGCAACTGCCCCGGCTGCCCGCCCAGAATGGACGACAGCTTTCGCTCAAAATGACCGTCGACCTGTTCATAAGAAACCTCAAGAACCAGGCGACGGGCATAATGGCTGCGGGCATCCACCACTTTCATCACTCTTTTCGAGCGGACTTTCAGGCTACCGGAGTAATCATCAAAGGTGACTTCTCCTTCCACCACCAGCACCGCGTCTTTATGGAGCAGGTGTTGATACTCCCCAAACACATCGGCAAACACCGACACCTCAATCCGTCCGGTGCGGTCATCCAGGGTAACAAACGCCATTTTGTCCCCCTTCTTGTTTTTCATCACCCGCATATCCACCACCAGCCCGGCAATATTCTGGCTATCACCCCGGGCAGGCTGCAGGTCTTTAATACGGTTGCGGATAAAGTGCCGGATTTCACTTTCGTATTCATCAATGGGGTGACCGGTCAGGTAGAGCCCCAGGGTATCCTTCTCGCCACCGAGGCGAACCTTATCGGTCCATTCGCTGGTTTTCAGGTAGGTGTCGTAAACAGCCTCTTCGCCGGCGGGCACCAGGGCACCAAACATATCCATATGACCGGAATCCAGGCTTTTGGCCGCCTGGTCCGCCGCCTTGATCGCCTCCAGCTGGCTCGCTTCCAGCACGGCGCGATTGAAATTCAGCTGCTGCGGCTTTTGTGGAACCGGCCCAAGCAGGTCCAGCGCTCCGGACTTGATCAACGCCTCCAGCACCCGCTTGTTGATGCTTTTGGCATCCACCCGCTCACAGAAGTCAAACAGGTCCTTGAATGGGCCACCCTCTTTACGAGCCCTGACAATTGCCTCAATCGGGCCTTCACCCACGCCCTTGATGGCTCCCAGTCCGTAGACAATATGACCATCGTCGTTCACGCCAAACATATATTCGCCGCTGTTCACGCTAGGCGGCAGCACGGTCAGGCCCATATCCCGACACTCTTCGATAAAGGTCACCACCTTATCGGTATTTTGCATATCGGAACTCATGACCGCCGCCATAAACTCCGATGGATAGTGGGCCTTCAGCCATAAGGTCTGGTAGGAAACCAGGGCGTAGGCCGCCGAGTGGGATTTGTTGAAGCCATAGCCTGCGAACTTCTCCACGAGGTCGAAGATCTTCATGGCCAGCTCACCATCAACCCCCTGGCTGATGGCACCCTCTTCAAAGACCGCCCGCTGCTTGGCCATCTCCTCCGGCTTTTTCTTACCCATGGCCCGACGCAACATATCCGCGCCGCCCAGGGTATAACCGGCCAGCACCTGGGCAATCTGCATCACCTGCTCCTGGTACAGGATAATGCCGTAGGTGGGCTGCAAAATGGGCTGCAGCGACTCGTGCTGATACTGGGCATCCGGAAACGAAAGCTCCTCCCGACCATGCTTACGGTTAATGAAGTTGTCCACCATCCCGGACTGCAGCGGACCCGGACGGAACAGGGCCACCAAAGCGATAATATCTTCAAAGCAGTCGGGCTGGAGACGTTTGATCAGATCTTTCATCCCACGGGATTCCAGCTGGAAGACCGCAGTGGTTTCCGCCCGCTTCAGCATGTCATAGGAACTTTTATCTTCAAGATCTATGGCTTCAATGGCCAGAGGCTCTTCACCACGCTGGGCCCGGCGGGGGTTAATCAGTTTCAGGGCCCAGTCAATAATGGTCAGCGTGCGCAGGCCCAGGAAGTCGAACTTAACAAGACCTGCGTATTCCACATCATTCTTGTCATACTGGGTGACCACCCCTTTACCGTGTTCGTCACAGTAGAGTGGCGCAAAGTCCGTCAGTTTGGTGGGGGCAATCACCACCCCACCGGCGTGTTTGCCAACATTGCGCGTGACCCCTTCGAGCTTCAGCGCCATCTCCCAGATTTCCGCCGCCTCTTCATCGGTCTCCAGAAACTCCCGGATGGCCTCTTCCTGTTCATAGGCCTTACTGAGAGTCATGCCGATTTCAAAGGGGATCATTTTGGAAAGACGATCCGCCAAACCGTAGGATTTCCCCTGGACCCGGGCCACATCCCGCACCACCGCCTTGGCCGCCATGGTACCGAAGGTGATGATCTGGGAAACCGCATCACGTCCGTAGGTGCGGGCCACATAATCAATCACCCGGTCCCGCCCTTCCATACAGAAGTCAACGTCAAAGTCGGGCATCGATACCCGCTCAGGGTTCAGGAATCGCTCAAATAGCAGGTCGTATTTGATCGGGTCCAGATCGGTGATTTTCTGGGCATAGGCCACCAGTGACCCGGCACCGGAACCACGCCCCGGACCCACAGGAATACCGTTATTCTTCGACCACTGGATAAAGTCCATAACGATCAGGAAGTACCCCGGGAATCCCATCTGAAGAATGGTGTTCAGCTCAAAGTCCAGTCGCTCCCGGTAGATTTTTTCGGTTTCCGCAAAGTCCGGTGCCGACGTATCAAACAGAAACGAAAGGCGCTCCGTCAGGCCATTATGGGAAAATTCACGGAAAAACTGATCCATGGTTTTCCCTTCCGGCACGGGATATTCCGGCAGAAAGTACTCTCCCAGTTTGACATTAATGGAACAGCGTTGGGCAATGGCCACGGAGTTGGCCAGCGCTTCGGGAATATCCGCAAACAGCTCAACCATCTCCTGTTCAGACTTCAGGTACTGCTCTTCGCTGTAGCGATGTTCCCGGCGGGGATCATCCAGAACCACACTTTCGCCGATGCAGACTCTGGACTCATGGGCTTCGAAATCATCCCGGGTCATAAACATCACATCATTGGTGGCCACCACCGGACAGTTGAACGCTGCCGCCAGTTCCACGGAACCATGCAGGCACTCTTCATCCCCTGCCCGGTTGGTACGGTGCAGTTCCAGGTAAAAGCGATCAGGAAACGCCCCCATCCACTCCTGCAATAACTCACCGGCCAGTGGCTTTTTGCCCGACAGCAGTGCCCGGCCAATCTCGCCTTCCCGGGCGCCGGAGAGCGCAATCAGCCC
Organism: Endozoicomonas sp. ONNA2; assembly: GCF_024606365.1. Lineage (GTDB taxonomy): Bacteria > Pseudomonadota > Gammaproteobacteria > Pseudomonadales > Endozoicomonadaceae > Endozoicomonas. The sequence continues at coordinate 2,182 of NZ_JAHHPO010001214.1, read as the reverse complement.
CTGGGACTGAGCCATGATCCACTCCCGTTTCACCAGTGCTTTTTCATGGTGTTGATTTTCCATAAACGCCCGGGAGATCAGCTCGGTCAGATTGTGATACCCCTGCTCATCCATACACAGCAGCACCAGACGGGACGGCGAATGCTCATCCGCCGGATTTTCCACCCAGAGATCAGCGCCACAAATGGGCTTGATGCCCGCCCCCATGGCCGCCGAATAAAACTTCACCAACGCACAGAGGTTGGACTGGTCGGTCACCGCCACCGCCGGGGTGCCAGAGCCGGAAATTGAGCTGATCAGCGGCTTTATCCGCACCAGCCCGTCGCTGAGGGAAAACTCGGTGTGCACCCGTAAGTGGATAAATCGTGTTGTCATGGATGAAGGAGGTCCTGAATGGCAATCGGGTAATGATAATGAATCCTCTGATAAATACACCAATAAAAAATATTGCTTTTTTGCAACCAACTACCGCGTTCATAGTCCTCAACCACCGCATCCAGCGTGACCAGCTGGCCATCCCACGGCCTGCCCCTTCAGGCAACAATGTTCCTTCAAAAATGTTCCTTCAAAAATGTTCCTTTAAAAAAGTTCCTTTAAAAAAGTTCCTTTAAAGTTTTCTGTCGTTGATCTGCACTTATTATTCTGGCCCTATAAGATCTTGTCGAATGGAACCAAAAGAAGGAAATTGACCAGCAAGCAGTGGTGAGTATTCACTGGATCGAACAATGTTTCTTTTTTTCAAAGCTTTGGCTGCCCTTATCATTTCCACCGTTTCTTTATTTCCATGAAAATGCCGGGCAGCGGCACGAGGGGACCTGGTGATCGAAAAAAACCACAATCGAAATCTTTCAAATTTTTTGTTTGGATCTGCACCATTGGCTAATAACAGTTCAACCATCTTATTGTTACCCTGCTTGGCGGCAAAATAGAGTGGCGTGGCCTGTTTTACATTAGCCTGATCAACATCAGCACCCTTTTCAATCAGTTGCCGGGCCACCTCAACATGCCCTTTTCGCGCAGCAAAAGAGAGCGGCGTAGTGCCCTTGTTCGTCGCCAAATTGACCTTGGCCTCGTGGTCGAGCAGCAGTTGAACCACCTCAACATGCCCTTTTTCCGATGCAAAACTGAGCGGCGTGAATCCGCCTGAATTAGCCAGGTCAGGATCAGCCCCTTTGTTGATCAGCAGCCGGACCACCTCAACATGCCCTTCTAACGCAGCAAAACCAAGCGGTGTGGTTCCCTTAAAAGTAGCCAGATCAGGATCAGCCCCTTTGTTGATCAGCAGCCGGACTACCTCAACATGCCCTTTTTCCGCAGCAAAACTGAGCGCCGTGGACCCGGATGCAGTCGCCTGATTAATCTTGGCCTCATGGTCGATCAGCAGCCGGACTACCTCAACATGCCCTTTTTCCGCAGCAAAAGTGAGCGCCGTGGACCCGTATGCAGTCGCCTGATTAATCTTGGCCTCATGGTCGATCAGCAGCTGGGCCAGCTCGACATGTCCGTATTTCGCAGCAAGAATCAGCGCCGTTAACCCTTCTCCAAAAATCTGGTTAACCTCAGCCTTATGGTCGATCAACAATCGGGCCAGATCAATATACCCTTGCGCGGCAGCATGACCGAGCGGCGTCAACCCAATTTGAGTAACATAGTTAACATCAGCCTTTTTGTTGATCAGCAGCTGGGCCAGCTCGACATGCCCTTCATCAACTGCAACAAAAAGCAAGGAAACCATACCCCCGGTTTTTCCAGAACGGTAATCCCTGTATACGACAGCGTAGTCCTTTTCCAGCTCTCTTTTCAGGCAGCTGATATTGCCAACCCTGCAAGCCGCCAGTGCTGGGGGTTCATTGAAGGGATTGGCACATTTTACTTCAGAAATGGCGGAATCAGGCCCATCAATTCGCTGATAGGAAAATCCGGAGTCTTGGCTAATTGACTTCATAAACACCCCCGTGAATGGTTTCGAGGGGTTGGATTAAAAATTAGATGATTAGTTCAACCGGAATCGCAGATTGTGTTAGCGGCTTGTGTTAGTTGTGGCCCGGGACAGACGCAAGATTGCCCGTCCCCGGGAGGCTGTTCGAGAATAGACTGCCCTACTGCGGTGGCAGAAAATTGGTCTAAAAAGTCGGAAATTTTAGTAAATAGAACCACTACTCACTAAAAATTTCCAACTTTT
>NZ_JAHHPO010001213.1 GCF_024606365.1 Endozoicomonas sp. ONNA2 | reverse complement strand
TGCTTGTAGCCCTTGGAAATCAAGGGTCAATATGGTTTCAACGAATAGTTACTTTGGTCGTCTATTTCTTCTTCTAAATCGTTGATTTTATTGGCGCACCCGGCAGGATTCGAACCTGCGACCTTTTGCTCCGGAGGCAAACGCGCTATCCAGCTGCGCCACGGGTGCGTGACGGATGGGGATACTAGCTTATCCCCTTGAGCCTTTCAACCACATCTTTGCCGTGAAAAATATTTTGCTTAACCATTGTTCATCCCTGAGGGTGGCGCAAAATATTTCCTGATTACCATTGATCGTACGTCATGACATAGAGAAAGTTTATTTAAGAATATACACAAAACTTTTCATTTTTTATGCCTATAATCCAGCAAATGAAATAATAGCCAGCAAAGACATGCTGGCGTGGGTCGAGTGTTAATTATTTCGCCAACTGTCCCATATCAATGCCTCTTTTTTTGGCAATGTACTTGGGAATCAGAGAGATACAGAACAGTACCAGTCCCGCCGCGGCAAACTTCACCAGCAACATGGCAGAAACTCCGTTGGTGGCAATATCTCCGGCCATATAGGCAAAGATGAAAGCGCCCGGAGCCATGGTCACCAGGGAAACGATCGAATAGGTGGCAAGATTGATGCCCGTCAAACCATAGGCATAGTTTTGCAGACTGAATGGAAATACGGGTACCAAACGGGTAAGTATCAGGAAACTGACGCCATTGTGGGCAACGCCATCATCAATTTTTTTGAACATGGGGTTAGTGCCAAACTTCTGCAAAATCAGGTTACGCAGCAGGAAACGTGCCACAATAAATGCCGCCACTGCCCCCAGGGTTGCCGAGCAAAGCGCCAGAAGCCCACCCGCCACAGGACCGAAGGCGATTCCGGCCACAATCGTCAAGGCACTGCCAGGCAGCATAAATATACAGGAGAAGATATACAGCAGGGCAAAGACGACATACCCCACCGGACCAAAACCGGCAATCCAGGCCTGCAACCCTTCCACATCGGTCAGCAACGAAAGAACGCCCGACTCTTTTGCCGCAAACATTAGCAGTGCGATAACAACTACCGCGATACCAGGCTTTAAAAATTTCATAATGGAATCACTCAAATATTCATACATTGAATCAGAGCAGATTTGCTCTTGTAACGATTAATCCAGGCCTTCACCGGGTTGGCCAGCACATTCACCGGAGTCCCATCTGATTGCATCACCACAGGTCCCCAGAGCAGATCGAGAATGTGCCATGATTTAGTGCCTACCCCCATCATGGAAGCACGACAGGCAGCGCAATAAACGACCACATGGTCAGTTTTGAATTCATTTACACGACGCTGGATGACACGTGTGGCAACCTCCGGATTAGCCGGTACAACCATGCCGCCAAAACCACAGCAACGGGTATTTTCGCGGGTATATTCCGGCTCAGTGGTTTTATAGCCCAATTCTTGCAAGATCCAGCGGATACCATCCTGTAATTCCGTCTCGTAACGGGTGGAGCAGGAGTCATGAATGGTGAACACCGCATCACTGGCCCTGGCTTTGCCCCGCAGCTCTTTTGGCAGGCCAATGGTTGGCAGCAGTTTCCAGAGTGAAACCGGCTTTTGCCGATCGGTATTTTTCTTGATCAGGCCATAACAGCTCTGACAGGCGACAATCACCTCTTCTGCGCCTACCTTGTCAAAGTCGTTCTGCAACTGTCCAAAGCGCTGTTTGAACAGCTCCGTCTGGCCAATCGCTGCTGTGGGTTTACCACAGCATTTCTGCACCGCCCCCATATCCGGATAGACAGACTTCAGGTAGGCCGCGGTTTTTTTCACCGCATCCGGGTTATACGACGGCAGACTGCAGCCCGGCATAAATACCTTTTTACCCATTGCGATTACCCCTTGCTGGCCATGGTGAAGAATTTTGAAAAGCCCAGTTTCTGATGCATATTAATACCTTTATGTCCCGGCATGGGTGAGTTGCCACCGTTGGCCTTGACAAAATCAGCCCTGGCGCCCAAGAAAATGTCTTTAATCTGGAAATCTTTGGGGCAGGCAATCGTGCACTGATCGCAGGCATTGCAGGAATAGGCCAGCAGTGGTTCCATGGATTGCTGTTCGATAAAATCACTGAAGATTTGCTTCGGACAATCGCCGAAGTCATTCATCATCACACACTCTTTCATACAGAGTTTGCAGGAACAGTTCAGGCATCGACCGGCTTCTGTGGTAATTTGCTCCGGCGTAAAGCCCAGGTCCACCTGCTCAAAATCCCGTTTCCTGAGTTCAGCATCACGGAGTTCGCCGTGCAGCCGGGGATGATTCCCGGTGCCCTTTGGCAGTGGCACATTCAGACGACAGTCGTAGCTGTACTCTTGCTCAAAATCTCGCCCCTCAGTCAGCGCCCTGTCGGTCAGATAGCGATCCACGCTGAGAGCTGCCTTACGCCCGAAAGCCATCGCCTGAATAACAATATTGCCACCGTTGGCATCACCGGCCACAAACACACCGGGAAGTTCAGTGGCCAGAGTCTGGGCATCCACCACGTAACGACCACCGCGGGTTTGCTCCAAGGCACCATCGGTAATATCTGCGACTAACTGGCCAGTGGCAAAAATCACCGTATCAACTGCAATGGTTCTTCGGTCATCGCCGTATACCGGGGCAAAATTCCCCTGCTCATCAACGATACTGATGACGTTCTTCAGCACAATACCAGTCACCTGTCCATTTTCAGACAGAATCTGATCTGGCCCCCAGCCGGCATTAAACTGCACACCCTCTTCCAGGGATTCATCGATTTCAACCTGGCTGGCTGGCAGGATTTCCATGCTTTCCAACGAGCATTGATGCACTTCCAGCGCATCAATGCGCCAGGATGAACGGGCGCAGTCCATGGCAACGTCACCACCGCCAATGACCATCACCCGCTGGCCAGCGCGGGGAAAAGCCCGGGTTTCCGCCACTTCTTTCAGAAATTCAACCGCTGAATAGACGCCAACAGACTGATGACCAGGCAGTGGGATAATGGAGCCAACATGAGCACCGTGGGCAAGAATCACGGCATCAAACTGTTCGCGCAGTTCATTGAAATGAATATCCTTGCCCACTTCCACGCCAAACCGGGTCTCAACCCCAAGCATGGCGAGATAAGCGTATTCGTAATCGATGATATTGCGCGGCAGCCGGTACTCAGGGATACCCACTCGCATCATACCACCGTAGACCTGCAACTTTTCAAAGAGGGTGACCCCATGCCCTTGTCGACGAAGCTCGATGGCGGCCTGGGCTCCGGCAGGACCGGCACCAACAATCGCCACGGTTTTGCCGGTATCCATGCCCACCGTCAGATCCCAGTTCGCCTGGTTGTCGGCACGCTCAGCCACAAAACGCTTGATACCCGCAATACTGATGGGCTGCCTGAATTCCACATTACGCCGACAGGACTGTTCACAGGGATGGGCACAAATGCGCCCAAGGGTTTGCGGCATAAAAATCTTATCGCGAATCACTTGTAATGATTCATCGTACTTGCCTTCGCCAGCCAACTGCACATATTGCTTTACATCCGTATGCATTGGGCAGGCTGACTGACAGGCCGGTGCTTCATAGCCCATGCAGTTGTCAACAATATGCTGGGCCGAATCGTACAGCTTCTGGCTGAACAGAACGTTTTCCATAAGGGCTCACTCAAAAAAACAGGCTCGACAGGAGTCAAAAATCACACTGTTGTCTTATCCATTAATGATGGTGGCGGTGGGATTTTTTGATTTGTAGTGGGCATGGCTCCATTCAATCCATGAGCCATCGTAGTTATATACTGCTTCCGCCCCCAGAATCTCTTTAAGAACCAGCGTTGTATGAGCAGAGCGCACACCGGATTGACAATAGGCAATGACTTTCTTGCCTTTAATCAGATCGCCATAAAGCATCTGCAGCTCTTCCCGGGTCTTTAAGGTCGTGTCCTTATTCAGTACCCGGTTCCACTCCAGAAATTCACTGCCATCAATGGTACCGGGGCCAAAGGCACCGGACTCAGTAACGGCTCCGTCATGCTCGGCCAGGCTGCGGGTATCCAGAATAACCCAGTCCGAATCATTCGTGGCCTGTACGACCATGTCATAGGTTGCCAGCTCTTCTTCACTGTATGCCGGCGCCTGATAGCTTGTTTCAGCAACATCAGGATTGCCGTTGCCTGTGGGCAGGTCTGCACCCACCCAGGCATTCAAACCGCCGTCTAAAATACGAACATCCTCGTGACCTAACATTTTAATCTGCCAGTAAAGGCGTCCAGCATCGTGATGATCATTGGCCGCATAAACAACGATAGTGCTTTCAGGAGTGGCGCCGAAACTGCTCAGCATGGCTTCCATCGCTTGTTGGTCTGAGCGCATGCCATCAAATGGATAAACGTCATCCGTAGTAGAATAATCAGAGCGCCAGACGGTAAAAGAGCCGTCAATAACCGGATCAAGTTTCATTGGATTCAATGTACCAATCACCACTGGAGCCTGATCAGACTCCATCAACTGTTGCAATTGCGCTGACGTAATAAAGGCGTCGGGATTATGGTATTCGGCAATTTTGGCCGATTGTTCGTACCCATCAACCGCAACAGGTCTAACCCCTACTGAGTTGCGATAAATAGGGAAGGCGGCAGCAATCAAGCAGACAGCACCCACCGTAATGTACTTCATTTTCACTTTACTTTTCCTGAACCGATAGACCGATTTTTAAACCTGGAAATTAAAAAAACCTGAACTTTTTAACAACCATACTGATCA
>NZ_JAHHPO010001212.1 GCF_024606365.1 Endozoicomonas sp. ONNA2 | reverse complement strand
GTCATGTCGCCTACCCTCATCTGGCCAGAAACCCGGTTCATCAAGTGGTTGAAGTCGTTTTCTGGCCAGGGTTGGTGCCATTGCTCGCGCAGATAAGGGTCATTCTTTGGTGCGTAGATATAGAAATTGAAGCCGTGCCTGGCGCAGAAGCTGGCATAGGCATTTCTGGACTCCCGGCACCACTGGTTTTCCTGATCGTACAGCCCTTCTATTACCCCATAGTGGAATGCCATGGACGGATATTTCCTTCTTCAGACTAAGACGTTTTCTGTTTGTATTCACAAAGGTCTTCAATAATGCAGCTGCCACAGTGTGGCTTTCTTGCTTTGCACACATAACGGCCATGGAGGATCAGCCAGTGGTGGGCATCCATCAGAAACTCTTTGGGAACCAGCCTGACCAGCCGTTTTTCCACTTCCAGTACATCCTTGCCAGGGGCGATACCCGTTCGGTTGGATACCCGGAAAATGTGGGTATCCACCGCCATGGCGGGCTGCTGGAAGGCGGTATTTAAAACGACATTAGCCGTTTTTCGCCCGACGCCGGGCAGTGCTTCAAGGTCTTTGCGGTTATCGGGTACCACGCTATTGTGCTGATCAATCAGCATCTGACAGGTTTTGATGACGTTTTCTGCCTTGGCATTAAACAGCCCAATGGTTTTGATGTACTCCTTCAGGCCATCCACACCCAGGGCAAGTATTGCCTCAGGGGTATTGGCAACTGGGTAAAGCTTGTCTGTGGCTTTGTTGACCCCCACATCGGTGGCCTGGGCAGACAGTATCACCGCAATAAGCAGTTCAAACGGTGTGCTGTAGTTGAGTTCGGTGGTTGGGTTGGGGTTAGCGTCCCGAAACCGGGTAAAAATCTCTGTCCGTTTTTCCTTGTTCATCTTGTGACCGGTATAGAAATCAGATTGGGATTATTTTAATGCCAATCAGGGTGAAGAGTCTTCTAACCCGGATATTTCATAAACGTGCTCCCGATCTCGCTTGCCCTTTGCCGCTC
>NZ_JAHHPO010001211.1 GCF_024606365.1 Endozoicomonas sp. ONNA2 | reverse complement strand
GTCATTGACTTTACCACCGGTTCCGATGACAAGGCGGAAAGTCTTACCAGCAATGGTCAGGTTGTGACCTTCTACAGTGCCATTACTCATTTCAACGATGATGGCGTCAACCTCAACGGTGCCGGTGGCTACCTAGGAACCATGACCCTGTCCGGTGATATAACCATTGCTTCGACCTTTACCTATAACAGCCACACTAACTGGGCCAGAATTATTGACTTTGGTAACGGTCCCGGCACCGATAATATCCTGATTGCCAGCCCTGCAGAAGGTCGCATCGAGGCGCAAATTTTCCACGGCAACACCATAGTCGGGTCTGTGGCGTTTGATAACTTCTATACCCTTGGAGAAACCTTCCACATGGCCCTGACGGTTGATGCCGATGGCCACATGCACCTGTATAAAAATGGCGTTGAAGTGGCGGACAATCCAAACGGCCAGGGGCCTTCCGGGGTGTCCCTGACCAGCAACCTGGTGGGACAGAGTAACTGGTCCCAGGATGCTGCCACCGATGGTACCGTGACAGATCTGGTGGTTCTGGACAGATCTCTGGACCCCGACAGTATCAGTGACCTCTACGGTCAGGCTCAGTCCGGCGATATTGAGTCATTTTTAACCTCCCTGGAGATGATCGGTACCGATAGTGCGGATATCATCAGAGCGGACAGTGGCAGCAACACCCTGCTGGGGGAAGCGAGTGACGACATTCTCTTTGGTGGAGCCGGTGATGATACCCTGACCGGCGGTACGGGTTCTGACACCTTTACCTGGGAAGCATCAGACCTTGGTACAGCCGCAGCCCCCGCAGAAGATGTTATTACGGACTTCCATCTGGGACAGGGCGGTGATGTGATTCATCTGGACGATATCCTGCCCAGTGATCACGGGGATCTGGATCAGTATCTGGCCCTGAATTTTGACAACGGCGATACCACGCTTGAAGTGACACCACAGGGGGGTGGAGATGTCACTCAGAAGATCAAGCTGGAAGGGGTTGACCTGTCCTCACTGGGCAACACCGACGCCGATATTATTAACAATCTGCTTAATAACGGTAATCTCAGCCTGGATTGAGTGGTCCGGGCTGTTTGACTTGCGTAAACCGGTA
>NZ_JAHHPO010001210.1 GCF_024606365.1 Endozoicomonas sp. ONNA2 | reverse complement strand
TCGTCCTGGTCTGTGTCAAGATCATCTTCGTAACTGGGTTGATTCCCTGCTGTGGGGCTGATCCAGAGCTTGCGATCTTCAAAATGGATGATCTGCCCAATGCCAAAGCGAACCCGCTCAAAGCCATCGTCTTCTATCAACCGGGTAGTCAGCCCCAGGGAGAGCTGGTTGGCATCACCTAACCGGTCGTGACCGGAGAAGCGGCTGTCACGCCAGAGCGAGTGGTAATTGAAGTTCATCAATGCCGTATCAAACACCGGGTTCATCTCCTGCCCCTCTTTAAAGGGGGAGTAGAGATACTTGATTCCGGGTTCAAGGGTATGGGTGAATTCAGTACCACCAATAGCGGTAAAGCGGTCAAAGTAAAGTCCGCTGTCAATACTGAAGGTGGGCACTGTTGTTTTGGGTGACTCGGTGTAATCTGCGGCGGTGAAGTTGCCGTAGGCAAGGTCCAAATCATCAATTACATTTTGTTGGTTCAGGTCCGTCAGCCGGTACTCAACATGTTGCACCTTTACTGCCGGGCGAATGAAAGCATAGTTCCAGTCAAGAGAGTACCCTGCCCCGGTTTCCAGGTAGAGACGTTCACCATTGGCCCTGTTGATGCCATAGCCTGAGTCGTAGTGACTCCGATACACATTCTCCGATGGGTTGATCAGCGTTTCATTGACGTAATGCCAGTTATCGTCACGGGTGAATTTCGTGTAGTCAGCCGCATAATTGAGGCTCAGGTTACTACCGGCCAGCCAGTTACCCGACAATTCGATTTGTGGCAATTTGTTATAGGGGTCATCTGACGTCTGATTCATATTCTGGTATTGGTGAGCATCCACACTCAGCTGCCAGCTGTGGTTGGTATCGCCCCCCAGGTAGCGGGTACCTATCCGCTGGTTCAGCGGTGCATTGGCCGACAGATTGAGGCTGGTGCTGAAATCGTCAAGATAGTTTTTATCGCTGGCTTTGGCGTAATCCACCTCTGCCGTCCAGTTACCAAGATGATCTTGACACAGACCCGGAC
>NZ_JAHHPO010000110.1 GCF_024606365.1 Endozoicomonas sp. ONNA2 | reverse complement strand
ATGATTGCGGTGGAACATCTGAATATGTGGAAGTTATTTTCAGACAATTCCTTAGTCTCCAAACCCGGGAAAAAGTTCCGGTTCAGACATGGCATAGGTATCAAATCTCCACTTCATGCAAGTGGTCAGGGATGAGAATACCGTGATATTCCACAGGAACACGATTCAAATTACTTAACAGCTGGTAAGGAATAGTGCCAGCCCCCTGCGCCACCTCATTAACAGGCAAGTCATCGCCCCACAGGATGGCACGATCCCCAATCTGCACCTCGGGCACATCAGTCAAGTCCACCGTCAACATGTCCATGGATACTCTGCCCACCAGCGGTACACGGTAGCCATTAACAAGAACTGGTGTTCCATTAGCTGCGTGACGCGGGTATCCATCCGCATAGCCAATTGCCACCACACCGATTCGGGCAGGTCTGTGGGCGATCCACTGGCTGCCATATCCAACGGAGCTTCCTGCGGGAATGGCTTTGATGCTGATGATAGCTGAACTGAGTTCCATAACCGGTTGTATCTTCTGCCGGATACCATGAGCTTGCAAAAATGGAGATACCCCATAAAGCAGCAGGCCAGGACGATTCCACTCGCCCCGCGCTGCTTTCAGGGCAACGAGCCCGGCAGAGTTACAGAAGCTGCGTTCACCCGGCAGGCCATGGGTGTATGTATTGAATGTTGTCAGCTGCTGCTGCGAATGCTCACTGTCTGGCTCATCTGCACAGGCGAAATGACTCATTAACACAATGTCTTTGACAAAAGAGAGATCATTGAGTTGTTTCCAGACTTTGCGATACTCATCAGGGGCAAAACCAACCCGACCCATACCAGAATCCATTTTCAGCCATAGCCTTATGGGATGTTTGCAAGGATGGGCGACTAATGCATCAATCTGATACTGATGATGGATCACGGTATCCAGACGATACTGGTCAATCATCGCCAGTTCTGACGGTTCAAAGAAGCCTTCCAGCAGCAGTATGGGCTGTTTGATGCCGGCGGCGCGAAGTTCCAGGGCTTCTTCAATACAGGCAACGGCAAACCCGCTGGCAATATCGGCAAGGGCGGTAGCACAGACGGTTGCACCATGGCCATAGGCGTCTGCCTTTACCACCGCCATCACCTGACCCGCGCCCTTGGCAGATAGTTGCTGGGCAATACGATAGTTATGACGCAGTGCATCAATATTTATCCTTGCTGTTGCTGGTCGACCCATGCCTTGTGAGATTCCCCGGGAGATGCCAATTAAAGGCAGCATCCTATCAATTTATAATTAAC
>NZ_JAHHPO010001209.1 GCF_024606365.1 Endozoicomonas sp. ONNA2 | reverse complement strand
ACGCCAAACAGGCTTTCCTGGCCTCGCCACCGTTGGTGGTGGCTTATGCCATTGCCGGTACGGTACGCTTTGATATCGAAAAGGATGCCCTGGGCACTGATAAGGATGGCAACCCCATCACCTTGAAAGAGATCTGGCCCAGCGATGAAGAGATTGATGCCATTGTTGCGGAATCCGTAAAACCAGAGCAGTTTCACCAGGTTTACATTCCCATGTTTGACCCGGGCAAGGCGGAGCAGGCCGACAGTCCTCTGTACGACTGGCGCCCCAGGAGTACCTACATTCGTCGTCCTCCCTACTGGGAAGGTGCTCTGGCGGGTGAGCGTACCCTGAAAGGCATGCGCCCTCTGGCGATTCTGGGCGATAACATCACCACCGATCACCTGTCACCGTCCAATGCGATTCTTGCCAGCAGTGCAGCGGGTGAATATCTGGCGAAAATGGGGCTGCCGGAAGAGGACTTTAACTCCTATGCCACCCACCGTGGTGACCATCTGACGGCGCAACGGGCCACCTTTGCCAACCCGAAGTTGTTGAATGAGATGTGTCTGAATGCTAGTGGTGAAGTGAAGCAGGGCTCTCTGGCCAGAATTGAGCCAGAAGGTCAGGAAATCCGTATGTGGGAAGCCATTGAAACCTATATGGAGCGTCGCCAGCCCCTGATTATTGTTGCCGGCGCTGACTATGGTCAGGGATCATCCCGGGACTGGGCAGCCAAAGGGGTTCGGCTGGCTGGAGTTGAGGCGATTGTGGCAGAAGGGTTTGAGCGTATTCACCGGACCAACCTGGTGGGCATGGGTGTATTGCCCCTGGAATTCAAGGCTGGCACAACCCGTAAGACACTAGGGCTTGATGGCACCGAAACCTACGATGTGCGCGGTGAGCCGATGCCGGGAGCCACACTGATGCTATTGATTCACCGTGGCAACGGAGAAACCATTGAAGTACCGGTAACCTGTCGTCTGGATACCGCTGAAGAGGCATCCGTATACGATGCCGGTGGTGTGCTGCAGCGTTTTGCCAGGGACTTCCTGGAATCCGCTGCCTGATCATTCTCACGCTGGCCCTATATCAACGGTGCCAGCACCACACTCCTATAACAGAAGGAGCTGTTTTCTATGGCTCACCCTCCACAGATCAGGGTACCCGCAACCTATATGCGCGGCGGAACCAGTAAAGGTGTTTTTTTCAATCTCACCGATCTGCCAGCTGCTGCCCGGGTTCCGGGCAAGGCTCGCGATGCCCTGCTGCTCAGGGTGATCGGCAGTCCGGACCCCTACGATAAGCAGATTGATGGTATGGGTGGTGCCACGTCCAGTACCAGTAAAACGGTGATCCTGTCGAAAAGCAGTCTGCCTGACCATGATGTGGATTATCTCTTTGGCCAGGTAGCCATTGATCAACCTTTCGTGGACTGGAGTGGTAACTGTGGAAACCTGACCGCCGCCGTTGGTGCATTTGCCATCAGCAACGGGCTGGTTGATGCAGGGCAGATACCCGACAATGGCATGGCAACGGTACGGATCTGGCAGGCCAATATCAAAAAAACCATTATTGCCCATGTGCCAATGACCCATGGCGCAGTACAGGAAACCGGTGATTTTGTCCTGGATGGTGTGACTTTTCCGGCGGCTGAAATTCAGGTGGAGTTTCTTGATCCTGCCCGGGGTGAGGGCGCACTGTTCCCCACCGGTCATCGGGTGGATGATCTTGAGGTACCGGGTGTTGGGATCTTAAAGGCCACCCTGATCAATGCCGGCATCCCCACCATTTTTATCAATGCCGAAGACATTGGTTTCCAGGGAACGGAACGACAGGAAGAGATCAATGGCGATAAGCAGGCGCTGGCCATGTTTGAGAACATAAGGGCCCATGGCGCACTGCAGATGGGGTTGATCAGCAGCCTCGAAGAGGCCGGGACCCGGCAGCATACGCCGAAAGTCGCTTTTGTTGCTAAACCGAAAAGTTATATCTCTTCCAGCGGCAAAGCAGTCTCTGCAGATGATATTGATCTTCTGGTCAGGGCGATCTCCATGGGTAAACTTCATCATGCCATGATGGGCACCGCTGCCGTGGCCATCGGTACGGCGGCTGTCATTCCGGGCACCCTGGTCAACCTGGCGGCCGGTGGCGGTGAACGAAACTCTATCCGCTTTGGTCACCCCTCGGGTACCTTGAAAGTGGGGGCTGAGGCAGTACTTAATCATGGGCAATGGTCGGTGACCAAAGCCATCATGAGCCGCAGTGCCAGGGTATTGATGGAGGGTTGGGTTCGTTTGCCGGTTGCATGAAACCTCAGCGTGCGTGATTAAACTCACAGAGAGGTCAAGGCTCCTTTAGCCAGTAGCTTTACAATCACTGCATTCAGCGTAACCAATGGATTGGCACCAAAAGTAACGCCAAGGTTTGGCTCGTTATCCCTTGTAACAAAACCAACGCCGGGAATCAGTTCGCGGGACTCGAATATGCTGAAATCAACGATATTGGTCGTTTCTGAACAGTTAGGGTATATCGATTTGGGAATAATGTTTTGTTTTATATCGTTCACGAACCTGGCGTCATGGCCACACCAGTAGCTAACCTCCCTGACAGCCTGTGACAGCAGTTCATCTTCATCCATGGCCTGACCCACGCGTTCTTCGGTGAATTGAGGGAATGCCTTGTGAAACACAATGGTCAGAATAGTCTTTATGTTACGCTCATGATTCAACATGGTCGCTCTATTGCCCGAGTTGAACTGTTTTTGAAAGCAAAGAGCATATTGCAATACCAGCCCCTGGGCATTTTTTGCCAGCTCTGAAAATGCCACTTTGGCTCGATCCTCTGATTGTTCAAAATCGAGAAATTTCTGATATCTTTTGGAGAAAAAATAATCCTCACCCAGCTCAATGATACTTTTTGTATCGCCGAAATCCCGCATGCCTACCGGACCCACATTGGGATGTTCTGACGCTTTTTTCCACTGAAGCAACCGCCCCTCGCTAGTGGCTCCCACATAAGATGAGAGGACATGGTGTTTTCGGTTAGTCACTGAGTCATGGTCAGCAGCCATTACCGCCGGAGCATATAATCCGTAACTGAATAACACGCCGCAATCATGGGCATACTTATAGAGTCCCTCGAAAATCTGATCCGCATTGGTTACTGGATCCAGATCGCAGGGGTATAAATGATAAGGCGCATCTTTTGTTGATTGCAGATGAAGGCAATAACCTGTCTGGCCATCAATATAGCGACACTTCTCCTCCAGTTTGGCCTTTTTGGCTGGAGGAATTAATGTCGCCAGATCAGTTTGATCCCAGCGATACCTGCCGACCACTTGGGGAATCGAGCTTTTCAAGCCATGCTGGCTGGCTATGGCCGCCATCAGGCTGATTTTATTACCCTCTGTTGCCAGTGCTTCCGGTTTTTCCGTATCGCTGAGAAATTTCAGATAATCCCAGCCACCATCCGTGCGCTGAATTGCCAGCGTACGCCCGTATACGCCTGTAGGTTTGCCCGATAATGATGCTGTCAGGGGAGGCGCTGTCCACTGCTGTGAATTGCCCGATTTTTCCCAGACATTATCAAACTGATTTTCCTGTGGTTGATAATCTTTATCCAGTGATAACAACATCTGCCAAATGTAAGGACATCCCATGTTATTGATGGGGTAGACAGCTCTGCAAAATAAGGTCTCTCGCTGTTTTGCACAATCAGGATTATTTAACCAGTTATTGAGTACATGAATTCGATGGCCGGGGGGGGCAAGACGTAGAAATGACTCCATGATGTCAAAGTGTAATGTAGTGACGGGATTGGCATATTCTACAACCTGTTGATACCCATAGGATGCTGATGTTGTCGAAGGCTCATTATATGAACCCGGACACAAGTCGGGCCACAAGTCCGGGCGATAACTTTTTTGCCTGCCTGACAAGGCTGCCTCTTTCTCACGGTAATTCGATTCCAGTCGAACCCATGACAGGCCATCTAGCAAAAGCCAGTCCATGAATTTCATGAAATCATCGGGACGGGTGAGACCATTGCAACATTTCGCCCTGTTAATGAGGATATTCCATGTCTCACAGTACCGGGCATCTTCCTGTAAAAGACCTGTACTGTTTGCCAAATTGGTGTCAACCGCTATGACTATAAAAAGTTGTGCTGCCCACAGGCTTACATCTTTCAGAGCTAATGCATGTTTAAAGTTCGGACCTGACCAATTTTTTAGTTCATAAAATCCATCCCGGCAAATGGCCACTTGCTCCATGACAAGATGGATAAACGACATTGCTGTCTTTTCTGGAGACAGTAAATCTTGCCACAACAGTCGGCCGTTTGTATTGGGCAAACGCCATAAAAACGGCGCTATTCGATTCACTGTCTTGACGAACAATCGTTCATTGGTTAAACCAGCCTCTTTGGCCATAAGAAAAGGAGAATTGTTTAAATCAACAGATGCTTCTTCAAACGCCTGTCTGGTGACGGAAATTCCCATTTCCTGCAATAGTTCGGTGGATTGGTGCAGTCCTCCCAAAAGCGCAATCAGGGCAATCAATTGCTGTTCATCCTGACAAAATAAACCCATAAGTTTACGGGCTTCTTCCCTTGATTGTTGTCCAATAGCTTCAAGGACAAAGACCATTATGATGCTGTTTTTATATTTGTTGCACTCGCCACGATTAGAGCTTCTGTGTTGCTCGAAGTGATGCCTGCCAATGTCTTCAATCAAATTCATGGTATTACATGCACGACGGAGGTAATTAAAGAAAACTATCAATCGTTGATGAGAAACCGTTGGTATTGCTTGTGCGATTGCTTCCTGAAACAGTCCTTCATTAATTATTCTGGAAGTTAAAATCATCTCGGAAAGAGCGTCAAATCGAGGATCGGTATCAGCGAAAATAGCCTTGACGAATAACAGGTCCGGGCAATGTGGGTTGCAGTTATCTATCAGCTTTCTCATTGTATCGAAAGGGAGGTAAACGATAGAGTCAGGGTATGGGTCAATCCAGACAGGATTTTGTTTGATGGGGAATCCTTGTTCAATAATATAGGTCAGAACGTTCAGATTGTTTTTTGCAACCCCCGACCAAATAGCGATATCACGCGCTATTTCTATGATATTATTGG
>NZ_JAHHPO010001208.1 GCF_024606365.1 Endozoicomonas sp. ONNA2 | reverse complement strand
CATAGTAACTGTCCACTTAGCCAGAAAATATGATTCCATTTGGCCAACTACTTAAAAAGACTTGGTGGATGTTTCAGCATCGGAGTTTCCCCGATCAATAAGCATCAGCCTCCTGGCATTCGCTTTGCGTGGCCAGTATCGGTAGAATAATTTTTAAAACAACAAGACTTATTACTTATCGTGTCAGATATGGTTAACCGGATCGAAACCAGAGACATCACTTCCAGCAACAAGTGTGACCAGTGTGCTGCCCTTTGTTGCTCTTACATTACCCAGGAACTGGACACTCCCCGCAGTATGCACGCGTTTGATGTGTTGCTCTGGCAGGTGGCTCATAAGGGGGTGCATATTTTCAAGGATGGCAATGGCTGGTACTTGCTCTGTCAGACCCGGTGTGAATTTCTGTTGCCGGATCATCGCTGTGGCATCTACGAACGGCGCCCCGTTATCTGCCGGGAACACAGCAATGAAAGCTGCGAGTTTGATGCGCCCATCAATGACGGCTGCGAGCTGTATTTCCAGACTTATGATGAGCTGGATGCCTATTGTCGAACACGGTTCAAGACCTGGGACAAACGGCTGGAGAAGTTTGAGGCAGGACGGGAAAAACGACAATAGTAGAGTATTTTGCCCGGGGTCAGTCCATCCACATTTCAGATGCTACACAGCCAGGAAAAACTATGCCACGGAGGCAGAAACAAAAATGTTTCCTTCTGTGGCTCCTTGACTGTATGGCAAAAAAGAAAACTATGCAGAAATCAGCGGGAAGGTAATAGGGCAGGACTTCCATCTTGCATATATTTTTTTGTCACCGTAAACGACAATAAATATTCATAATGAAAGACCCGACTCTTATATTTTTCTTTCTCACAGAATTTTGCTTTGCTTCAAACTGGTGATTTATTTCACCTGGTTCAGGCTCTCTGGTCTAAGCTGTCTGGCAGATGGGGTGCGCTGATATAAATAAAATAATATGGTCGTTCGGATTTTACTCCCATTGCTTTTCTTATAATCACGATACCTTCTGATACCTTGTTAAAGTCGTGCATTAGTTATTTGCCATTAAAAACCAATCACAAGGATTACGATTTACCTCTTGAATCTGGAGAGAGAGTATGCAAACACCAACCGAAAAGAATTATGCTGCATCAATATATCCGGGCAACGTTTTCAGTGCATCGCCCGGGCAGGAGAACGCAGGGACGGGTAAGACCGGGCAGTTAAATGGTTTGAGTGTCATTGTACGCTCTGCCGTCATCCCTTTTTTTCAGTCGCTATCCCCTGATTACCAACAGCCTTTGGCCAATAATAATGAATCAGATTCAAGGCCAGTTGCACTACCAGGCCAATCAATGCTGAATAATGTTTGCCAGAGTGCTGGATTTGTCGCTCAGCTGACCGGAGCCTGGGTTCCGCCAGTGAAAGTGTTGGCTGATGTCGCTTCTAAATTATGTGTCGCTGTTAGTTTTGGAGATAAAGTCATCGACTACATGCAAGAAAAAGACGCTACCAAAAGAGAGCCTTCCGAGCAAAAATGCGCTGGTGAGCAGCATGGATCGGCCGCCCAAATCAGTATACCCCGGGGAGTGCTCGCCGCTGCTGCCATGGTTACTATGGGGCAGATACCTGTTTCTGCTGCAGCTGAATCGGGCAAGGCCACGGGTCGCCCGATTCCGGTACCGGACCGGGAAACATTGGAACAAATTGGCCAAAATGACAGATATCTGTTATCGGATGACTATATCCAGACTCAGGATATCAACAGCGATGTATCCATTGGCAGTGAAGATCGGCCATTTTACGGGAATTACGATGGCGGATGCCATAAGATCACTGGTCAGAGACGTTGTTTATTTGGCAAGGTTGCAGATCATGGTGTTGTCAGTAATCTTCGCTTGGCGCAGGCCCGTGTCGAGAGTAATGATGAATACAGTGCCGTAGTCGCGTGTAAAATAGGCGAAGGCAGCCTTCTGAAAAACCTGAAGATAGAGCATTCCAGCGTGTTAAATGACAAGGATGGAATAGGAGCGGCTTTCCCGTCATGGATGACCAATACAGGTGTAATAACAGGCCACCAGCAGGAGAATAGCTATATTGAGCAAGTTGTGATTAATAATTGCTCAGTTACCGGTACTGGTAATTATGGGTCTTCAGGCATTGTCAGTGGGTGGTCTGAAGGAGATATACAACAGGTAACTATAGACAATAGCCGGATAAAAACAGCTGGTTGGTATGCCTACGCAGGCATTGGTGCCGGAACGGTTGGGGGCCGAATCAATTATCTTACCGTTCTCAACAGTCAGGTTGAAACCGATGGTGTTCATAGTTTTGCCGGTATTGGCGGGGGAGTAATTGACGAGGGTAAAGTAGCAAATTTGACCGTTGTTAACAGTTCAGTACACACCGAAAAAGATTCTTCGGTTGCTGGTATCGGTGCTGGTAAATGTATTTTTCAGGGAACACTAGCAGGAACAACGGCAATATCATGTAATGTAACGACTGTCGGAGAGGGTGCGGATGCCGGCATTGGTGTGGGTTACTCTCGAGGCGATGTTCTTGATACCAAGGCCATCGATTGTTTCGTCAATACCACCGGACAACACGCTCATGCTGCCATTGGGACCGGTTTTTTTCAAGCGGGAAAAACTGTGGGCGTTACTGCGGTGAGAGGCGGCATTACGGCCAGCGGTAGAGACGCAAAAGGTGATATTGGTGCAGGATCGATCGATCGCTACCTGGATCGGGTCAATCATCCCTCTGTTATTAACATGAAAAACAGTGTTAAGGCCGTGAACGTTACAGTAAACGGCAGGTTGCATAACATCGGCAATGTATCCCGGTCCTCTTTGGATCAGTTGTGCGATATTGCCGATCAACGATTTGTTGCCAATGATTGTCGGGTAATGAATCAGTCTTCGACAGGTGACTGGAACTGTACAGCAACGGATTTGCCATGGGTCCCATCGTCTGCAAGTACATCTGCAACCGGATCAATACCCACCTCCCGGCAAATTTCAAATGCCCCATCGACGATGAATACGGGACTGGTCAATTATTCCCAAGCCCCAACAACATTAACGTCCCTGGTAACAGGAGCCCAGGCAGCATCAACCCTGAGCACTGGCGCCATTGTCGGGATTTCTGTAGGGGTAGCGGCGGCTCTGGGTATCGGTGCTTTATTCACCTGGCGTTACTACACCCGTCGTCAGGCTGACCCGGATGCTCTTACCATGAGCGTACTGAAAAATATACAAAATGAAGAGCTGGATTTTGATTAACCATTCATTCCCCTGGCCATACAAATACTGACCAGGCAATGGCTCTTTCCGGTCATCCAACACCATGAGCTATCAACGCAAGGTGGCAAAGTAAGGGTGAGACAGTGCTTCAGTGGGGGATAACCGGTCCGCAGGGTCCGGTTCCGTTAATGACATGAATAACTCAGCAGCTTGCTGACCTTCCTTTTCCAAAAGCTCCTCGTATGTCTCTGTTCTCAATGTTTTTATTGATTTCATAGCCTCATTAAAGGGTATTCCATCATCTACTGGCATTACCGGGTAACCCAGACGCATTTCCGCGAACGTACAGCCCAGGGACCAGGAGTCGGCCCTGTCATTCTTCTGATCATCCAGTCTATATTTTTTTTCCGGTGGCTTATACCAGGGGGTTCCACTAAGGATCTGAATACTTCCGCCAAGTTGTTCTGCAAACCCGAAATCACAGATTTTTACCTTGCCTTTACCATTTATCAAAATATTTTCAGGCTTTATGTCATGATGCTGATAACCGGCCTGGAATAGCGTACTGACCCCATTGACCGCCTGAAAAAAAGCCTCTTTCAGATCTACACCTTTGAAACAACCATCCTTTTTTAACGACTTGCGTAAATCCATACCTCCGTACTCTAAAAGGGCGTATTTTTTATCTGATCTTCCTCGACTCAGGGAAATGAGGTTGACAATATTCTCTGAGTTCCCGCCTGTTCTTGCGACTGCACGCTGAATTTTTATCAATTGTGCACATTCCAGTCTGCGCTCATCATCATCAGCCACTATTTTAAGGGCAAGTTTCTGATTGGTATGCCTGTGAACCATAAGGTTCACAACACCATAACTCCCCATGCCTAACGTCCTGCTCTTATCCAAATCTTTTTGGGGTACGATCGGATAGTTGTACTCTGGATCAATGGAGGCACCTTTAAAAGTAATCGGTGCTGCTGGTTGCAGGTTATCAATCTCAAAGGAGAACGCGTTTCGTTGCACAAGAGGTGTTGGGGCTTTCCCTGTTAGCGTCTCACCTTCTTTTGGGCTGACGTAAGATTGCCCGGCCACCTTAGCCACAGATTGCCCGGCAAAGTAATCTTTCCCTGGCTTGGGATCTTTTTGTGGATGAGGCTGCAAATGAGGGCTCATTCCACCTTCAATTTTTCGAGGCATTTCTCTTTGGCTCCAGAATCCAATAAATAAGAACAATATTCTTATTTTTCTTTGTATAAAAAAGCGGCATATCAGTAACTGGCTTGAATATAAATGTCCTGATTGGCAGGTTATTTTTTTGACACTGCCCCGAGTGATTCATATAGTGCCCCGATGTTTTTTTATTGGCCGTTAAACCGGTTCCTGCCCTAATGACCTCTACGTTGCCCCAACACATCGCCATCATTATGGATGGGAACAACCGCTGGGCCCGTCGTGGCCTGTTACCCTCTCTGGCTGGCCATCGCGCCGCCATCACCACCGTGCGCAATGTGATCAAACACTGCCACAAGCTGGGCATTCCCTGGCTGACCCTGTTTGCTTTTTCCAGCGAGAACTGGCGGCGCACCGCCGATGAAGTGAGTGGCCTGATGCAGCTGTTTCTCAATGTCCTGGAAAAAGAGGCCGGAAAACTGGCAGAGCACGACATCCGGCTGAAGATCATCGGCGACAGTTCGGCACTCAGCCCACAGATTCAGGCGGCCATAGAGCGATGCGAAGCCAAAACCCGCCAGTGCAAGAGGATGACGCTGATGGTGGCGGTTAACTATGGGGGTATGTGGGATCTCACCCGTGCTTTTCAGAAGCTGGCGGCGGTGGTCAAGACTGAGGATCTTGATCCGCAAAGCATCCGGCCCGTACAGATTCAGGAGTATCTTGCTACCGAAGACGCTCCCCCCGTCGACCTGCTAATTCGTACCAGTGGCGAAAAGCGGATCAGCAACTTTCTGCTGTGGCAGTGCGCCTATGCCGAGTTTTACTTTTGTGACACCTTATGGCCAGACTTTACGACGAAGGATCTGGATGTGGCCATTGCGGATTTTCAGGGGCGGAACCGTCGGTTTGGGCGCAGTGAGTGATTGAGACAGTGGGCAGGAAATGAATATCCTGGCTCACACGGTTCTCCTTGGGAATTAGTGCGGTGTGTTCCCGTAGAGCATGGGAATAGGGCTCTTGCACCAACACCCTTTATCGCCACCTTTTTCCAGTTACCGGCAATTGATTTTCCCGGGCAGTAGTAGTGGAGTTGATGCTCTGTGGTGTCATGCCAACCACCCGATGGCCGATGAAATGCAGCTGCTGGATGCAGAGCCCATCAGCTGCTACTGCTGTGCCAGACCATCCAGTGAATGGCCCTGTATCAGTCAAGACTATCGCAACCGCATCACTGCATGAATGCAGGAGTCAGGGCAACGCAGGAGACGTTGCGCCCGGGGCAGTCTATTCTCAGACAACCACCCGGAAACGGTAGATATCCTGCCCTTTAACGGGAGCAAAGATTGCCGATGCACAACATTGATATTTTCGCTTGCAAAGGTATGAGTTGGGAAAGGCTGCTTACTATGGCCAAAAAAATTACAACAGACACATCAACTCACTATCCAGCACAGGAAAACCAGCTCGAAGCGGTGAATACCCGCCGAGGTGCTTTTGGCAACACCCGGCAGGTTTCTCCGATCACTGAGATCAGTGATACCCATATTGGCAAGGGTATTAACAGTGACAGATCAGTGAGTCCGATAGCTTCACAAAAAAGCCTCAGTGAATCATTGATCACTTTGGCTGACCCTATACAAAATCATACTTCCCGGGACAATGTAATTACCGGTCTGCAACGGGTTGCAGGCCACTCCCTCCAGGGGATTCCCTATGACCTTCTGAGCCGACTGAGAGAGGCTGCCGATAACCGCGGTGCCGCACTGTTTACCCGTCCGGTGGAACCGGTCTGTCGCACCCTGATTGATGAAGGGTGGCCCACCAAGCATTTCAGGATCAAGGCAAAAAGCAGTAACTGGGGGGCTCAGGCAGGTACCGTTCCGGTGCTTCAGCAATACAGCAAGCTGGCCCTGGACGAGGACAGCAAAATAGAGAAATACAGCAAGCTGGCGCAAAAGAGTCTCCAGGAGGTAGATCGCAAAGGCAACCCATACGCCCAGTCTGTGCCATTAAGAATTAGCCAGGCCCGGCTTGAGGAGCTTGAACGCACTGGCTATCTGTATCAGCGCAATGAACAGATCGAAAACGGCGCCCAGTGTCTCTATTTCAAGGCCCGGGCCTGCAATCGCAGTGACGGGCCTGAACATACCCAGCTGTTGATAAAAGAACCCGATGGTCAATGGGCTGTTTACGACGCTGATGATCTATCACCGGCTCCTGTCATGGTGATTGCGCAGCCGGCAGCTGAGCCTGACGACGTGGCCCAGCCAATGACCGCAGATATTGATCCGCTGATGGAGGTTTTTCCTCTGGAGAATCTGGACCTGGAGCGTTTGGACCGATTACCCATACCGTTGGTGTCAGACCAGGTGGTCACCCGACAGGTAGACAAGTATCGATCAAGAGTCAAGAAAGCCTATGCTGCCGGGGAAATATCCAAAGCGGTGTTGCAAGAGAAACTGACTGGCTATGACCAGTTGGAAAAAAAACTGCAAACCGATTTTTATTCGGTAAAGGATGAATCCGGAAATACCCTGTTCAGGGAGGACTCGACTATGGGTAATGTGTCCAACCGAACCCGGAATATGGTTAGCTATTATGAACGGGCGTTGGGCAGAAAACACCGGGTTATTCATCATAATGTTGATGTTCATAGTCTGGCCACTGATGAGCAGGCTAATTATCCCATTACCGCTTTTCTGCCAGCCTCATTAAATATGGCAGAAGGGATTTGCATGATTTTCAATGAAGAGCAGTTTCACACGGTTCTTAGTGAACTGATGAATAGAGGGTATGCAGTTCAGCAAAATCCACTCTGGAAATCCCGTCCGAGAAATAACAATTTTCTCAATGCCAAAGCCATTGTGGCCGCCAGTCTGAAAGCTTCATTAATCGATACTGAAGAGTTTGTCAGAGGTCTTGAGCGGATGGCCCGGGCAGATGATGCGGAAGAAGAGGCCGGGCTGATCACTGACCAGGAGCGCTATTTAGATGTAGATGACGTTCACGGGCGCCGGGATTCCACCGCCAGTGTCAGTAGCAGTATCGACTCCGTTGACCGGGGATCAGAGGAAGACTCGGCAGCGGATCTTTCCGATTTCAGCGACAGTGAATCGGGTGATGAGTCAGAGTTTGATGGGCCTGAATAAGCAAATCTGGTATTTTTACTGAAGCACTTGCGCAAGGACCCGGTAAAAAAACTTTTTCAAGGGCTGACTTCGCTGTTATCCTCACCAAATTATTTTTTATGGAAATGCCGCCAGAACATTCTTCCCGGCCAGATTTATGTTTAATCAAACTCTTGTTTAATCAGACTCTTGTTTAATCAGACCCGTGTTTAATAAGACTCCTGTTTAATCAGACTTTTAATCAGGCTCATGTTTAATCAGGCTTTTATTTAATTGATAGTGAAGCAGCACTTACGCTCATGGCAATGTCTGCCCTGAGCCAGAAATGATCCTGTACCATGTCAGAACAGAACCTTAATGCAGGCAGTCTGCAGATTTACCTTAGACTGCTGACTTACGTAAAACCCTACACAGGCTATTTTGCCCTGAGCCTGCTCGGTCTGGCCATTTTTGCCCTGACCCAGCCCGCCTTTGCCAAGCTGCTTGAATACTTTGTTCAGGCGCTCGAAGGTGAGGAGGTCACCCTGTTGCAGGAGTGGGCATGGCTTTCCAGCTCAGGTATCTCATCACTCTGGCTGATTCCGGCGCTGATGGTCATTATTGCCATCGTTCGGGGTATTGGCTCTTATCTGGGTAATTACTACATCTCCAGGGTCGCGAATTTTGTTATCCATGACCTGAGAACCGAGATGTTTGAACGAATGATCAATCTTCCCAATGTATTCTTTGATAACAACAATTCCGGCCACTTGATTGCCCGCATTACCTACAATGTCAGCCTGGTCACTTCTGCCGCTACCGATGCCATTCGTATCGCTGTCCGGGAGGGGCTGACCGTTGTCTTCCTGCTCAGTTTCCTGTTTTACACCAGCTGGCAGATGACCCTGATCTTTATTGCCGCACTGCCAATCATCGCCCTGGTGGTTGCCTATGCCAGCAAACGTTTCCGCAGGATCAGCAGAAATATTCAAAATTCCATGGGTGACCTGACCCATGTTACCGCAGAAACCATTAATGGCTACCGGGAAGTCAGGGGGTTTGGTGGTGAAGGCTACGAATGTGACCGCTTCCGGGCTGCCAGTGCGGCCAATACCCGCCAGAACCTGAAGTTGGCCAGGGCGGGCTCCGTCCATACGCCGGTCCTGCAATTCATTGTCTCCATAGCCCTTGCCCTGTTGCTGTTTATGGTTCTGTTTGTCAAGGGTGACTCAACCACAGCAATACTGGTGGGTTATGTGACGGCAGCGGCCCTGTTACCCAAGCCGATCCGCCAGCTCAGTGAAGTGAATGCCAATATTCAAAAAGGCATCGCGGCGGCAGAAAGTATTTTCGCCATGGTGGATGAAACACCAGAGGCCAATCATGGCCCGTACATCTGTGGCCGGGTAACGGGCTGCGTTGAATTCAGGCAGATCGGTTTTACCTATCCCGGTGCTGAATTACCCGCACTGAAAGACATCAGTTTCACCATTGAGCCCGGACAAACTTACGCCCTGGTGGGTCGATCCGGTTCCGGCAAAAGCACCCTCGCCAATCTTGTTCCCAGGTTTTATAACCATACCGAAGGCGACATCCTGATTGACGGTATTCCCCTCAATGACTTTGAATTGAGAAACCTGCGCAGCCAGATTGCCCTGGTCAGCCAGAACATCACCCTGTTCAATGATACCGTTGCCAGAAATATTGCCTACGGCGCCCTGGGGGATACGGCTGACCAGGAAGATATCCGTCTGGCCGCAGAAGCGGCCCATGCCACAGAGTTTATCAAAGACATGTCAGATGGTATTCACACGATTGTTGGCGAAGATGGCGTTCTTCTCTCCGGTGGCCAGCGTCAGCGTCTGGCCATTGCCCGGGCGGTGCTTAAAGATGCGCCCATCCTGATTCTGGATGAAGCAACCTCAGCTTTGGATACAGAATCCGAGCGCCATATTCAGGCGGCCCTGGATAGCATCATGAAAGACCGCACCACCCTGGTGATTGCCCATCGCCTGTCGACCATTGAGAATGCTGACTGCATCCTGGTGATGGAGCATGGCCGAATAATTGAACGGGGCACTCATATTGAACTGCTGGCGAAAGGGGAACATTACGCCAAACTGCACAAGATGCAGTTTCAGGATGAACCGCCAATTGCTGAAGAGCAAATCCCTTAAGTAGTTGGCCAAATGGAATCGTATATTTCTGGCTAAGTGGACAGTTACTA
>NZ_JAHHPO010001207.1 GCF_024606365.1 Endozoicomonas sp. ONNA2 | reverse complement strand
GCGAGGCACAACGGAGGAAGCATAGCCGTAGCTATGTGACCGGAGTTGTAACGAAACAGAGTGCCGACACAAGGAGTCAGAAATATATGATTTCATATGGTTAGCTACTTACCTACGGTTGACCAAAGGCATACAAGCAAAATATCGAAAGTACACCCGCCAGGTGAACTTTCAAATAATCATTTATTCGCTGTAAGCCCTGCTGTATCGGCCAACCATTTATACCCCTGACCAAGCCAGGGGTTCAGATTAAGGACAGCGCCCTAGACATCTTCAGTTTCAGGTTGCCTTACTGCGGCATCAGGTGCCGAAAAATGTCTGCACACCCGATCAGAGATTGATTTACATCCATCAAAAACTTTGTCCATGTTAGCGAAAACAAAAAAAGCTGTTGATGTTATTGCTAACGGTACCAAAAGATTAGGGAAATACGGAGTTAGTTCTGAGTAATCACCGTAATCAGCGCCCGTCTTATTATTGAAACAATGATCATTCAAATAGTCAATGACTGGATCATTCATTTTTAAATTAACCATATGATTTACAAAGGCAGTACACACTCCAAAAGCGGTAGAACAAACTACTCGTGAAAAAACTTCTCTTCGCGTGGTTTTATTAGTAGCTGAATCAGACTTTACTCCGGAATTGCCTGACATCAATAATGATCTTTGATTAGCTGGACTGTTTATATTCGTATTCATTATAATAACCTCAATAATTGTTAAATAAGGCCAAGTTCCAGTTAATAGTTGAAAGCCAAAATCGCAGGGTATCATTTTAAGGATTAGCCACTAAACAACTCAATTTTACCCGTTAAATTAACTTTTAACGGAAAATAATTTGGATAAAATTGGGTTCAACTTTCAATCAATAGGGCAATAGGAACTTAGCCCACAAGATTAGACAGTATCAGGTGGCATTTCGTTCAATTCCACTCAACTTTTTTCTGGTTATTTTTTGACTATCTTCAGAGAATAAAAAGCGTAAAAACCATCCGGAATTTGTTCGGGCAAGACTCAAGCCCACTTTCACCACCAAAATGACGTAATCATTTGATTTTGAATCATATATTCTATTCGAATATATGGTTGGCACGATTTTTATTCGTTTAAAATCAAAATGTTACCAAGGGGTGGTGAAGGTCGGCTCAAGCATTATGCTGTTGAGTCAAAGATTAAGCCGTTGCCAACTACTTATGAAAGCCTCTTGCAACCACTGATTCGTAACTCGGCGGAGGGAGTTCATGACCACCATGCCCACTGGGTAAGGCATCCCAAAGTATTTCCTGATTACCACTGATCGTACGTCATGATACAGAGAAAGTTTATTTAAGA
>NZ_JAHHPO010001206.1 GCF_024606365.1 Endozoicomonas sp. ONNA2 | reverse complement strand
TATGCAGTGGACTGCAACTCCATTTAGACCGGTTCGACTCCGGTACTCGCCTCCATGCCTATTTACATACCATTTTTAGAAAAAGAAAGAATTCCAGCGACTGGGGAATTTCTTTTTATCCTTGATGAATTCCAGAAGCGAGGAAAGCGGCATATGTTTCAGCGACTCTCTGGCCTCCCGAAAGCCATCGCCATAAATCGGATCGGCACTTTGCTCTATTTGTTTTTTTCGGAATTCAGCATCTTTGGTATTAAGGTTTTTCAGCCAGATATATTCCATTAATACGCACATTCCTTCCTCTACCTTCAATGGCAGATTTTCATAATAATTATAAAAAAACCAGGCATGAGTGAGTTCATGAATCATGACGGTTCGAAAATGTTCCTCCGGCAGGTTTATCTGGATTAATATGCAGTCAAAATTTCTGGCCAATACCTGTCCTTTCCGATGAGTTATTGTCGTTCGGGTAACCCCCAGAATAGGGTGGTTGTCATGAAATTCATGTTGACTGGCGTCATTTAGCTCATCACGTCCACAGAGTTTTACCGGCGTTTGTGTCGAGTTCAGACCAAGCCCAACCGATGCCAGAGCCGATCGCATTTCAACAGCAATGCTGTCCGCACGCTCTTGGGTGGAAACACCATTAAGGCTGCATTTGTTACAGATAACAACACCATCAGGGTACTGCATGCCGCCATTGGTAAGATTGTCACAAACAAGGCGACTGCAGCTGGAACATTCCGGATGTCCATGGTGGTTATTGCAAAAAGCGTTGCCCCAGAAGTCCACAAAGTAGTTTCTGGTGAGCGGGTTACGGCAGACAGAGCAGAGTGGGGCGGTTTGCTTTTGTGCACAAACAGGGTGCCAGGCCATCTCATCGAGTTCCACATAGTTTCCCTTGATGGGCTTTCGGCAACTTGGACACTTCAGGCAGTCAGGATGAAAGGCCCGATTCCTGAATACCACAAAGGCCTTTCCTGCAAATGGTTTTCTACAACCACTGCACCTGAAACAACCGGGGTGCCAGCGCATGCCCATAGCCTTGATGAATTGGCCCTTTAATGGTTTTTTACAGCCCTGGCAATAGTTCATGACCTTCCCTGATGCATGAGTATTCAGTCTCCAGACCATTAATGGAAGAAATCTCCCGTTATCAATCGCAACAACAATTTTTCACAAACAATTCTTCATGGTGACAGGGTCTTCCTTGGCTGCCTGATCAGATATGGTGATCGGCAGCCATCTTTTTCAGTCGACTTGCTTCTGCATGATAGTATTGGCTTGTGGTATTGATTGAATCATGGCCTGCAAATATAGCAAGGTCTTCGATATCCATTTTTCGAGCCAGGTGTGTCAGTGCTGTATGGCGCAACGTATGAAACGGCAGCTCTTGTAATCTGTACCTGATATCTGGTGATGCCTTGCTCCGACAATCGTCCATGAATGATCGCCACCAATACCGAAGCCCCCTGGCTGTCAGTGATACGATCAAACCGTCGGTTTTGCGTGTTTTTGGTGCCAGGGGAAAAGCGTCTCCGTACAAACCTGAGAATCCATTCATGCGTCTGTATTCAATGATTTGCTGTTGCAGCACTGTATTCAAGGGTACCTGCCTTCTTTTCCTGCCCTTGCCCAGAACACTGAGATAAAAACCGTTGTCATTATCAGGATGTATATCTGAACAGGTATGTCCCGTCAGTTCAGATTCCCGCAAGGCCAGTCCATAGCTCAACGATAGGATGAGGCGGGTACGGGTTGACTCAAGTCGTTCTCTTTCAGTACCCATTGGCAGGCCACCCAGGCACTTTCTAATAAATTGCCACTCATTATCATAAAAATATCTGATGATGGTGTTGCCACGAGCCAACTTTTCACCGGACCGGATTAATGATGCTGCCGGATTTCCGATGGTATACCGATTTTTCTCAAGAAAGGCGAAAAAAGAAGACAGTACATCAATAACCAGATCGGTACTCTTTCCCGGCTTGATGGGCGATTTAAACATAATCCTTCCTGGCTGACCGGGAAGTACGCCTGGCATAAGCCAGCGCGTCGGTAGGTTCTGGATAAAATTCACATAAGCCTGCAGGTGTTTAAGACGCACATCTTTATATCCAATGCCCAATTCAATGTATAAAAACGCTGTCAGCCGGGTAACTTCTCGCTCATAACGACGCAGGGTCTCTTCTGAACGAGCCCCGGACTTGTTCAGGAAAAGCGTCATTGCTTCACCATCGTTGCCCGCACCCATCATGTTGTCATTCTCATGAGCGGGTAGGGCGGGGAAGGTATCCGGATAAAAGACAGGATGAATCGGTTGGCTCACTGCGTCACCTCAGGAGTTTCAGTTTTTTTAGACAGTGCTTTTTCAAAAGCTTCGGCAATACCGCGGGCTCTTGCAAGCTCAAGCCGGAGATTATCGATTTCATCAAGCCGTTCTTCAGCTTGCCGGAGGCGACTTTCCAGCTTGGCTTTATCCGATATTGCAGCCCTGTATTGCTCTTGCGCTATTTGGGATTCCGTGGCTCCAGCCAGAAGGTGCCGTAGTGCGCCTAATAGATTATCCTGATCACTGTCCAGCAACACCATTGACTGACTGGCAAGCTGAACCATGGCTTCTGCCTTGCTTTTCTCTGAAGACAGGGCGTTTCTCTCTTCGCAAACCTGAATGTATGCCCTCGACTTGCTGTCCAACCGACTCTGAAGCTCCAGATTATCTTTTCTCAACGCCTGTTGTTCCTGAAGTTGGTTGCTTATCTTCTTTTCCAGTTCCTGCTTTAGCCTTCGCTCATCATCGACTACGCCGATCCAGTGATTCAGTTGCTCCTGACATCGATGATCCATCTGCTTCTCAAGATTGTTTATGGCCTGAAGATGAAGGGCTTTTTGCTCAGCAGCTGCGCACTGCAGCTGTTCAATTTGTCTCTGCTCTGATGTCAGGCGTGATTCCAGCTCTTTCAGGTCCTGATTGCTTTGTTGTAATGCGAGCCTTGTTGTATCGAGTTCTGCGCTGAGCTGCCGGACCTGCCCCTGAAGCTCAGAGTTACTGCGAGACAGTTGACTATTCTTTGCCAGAACCTGATTCAGGCTTTCCTTTAGCTCATCAATCTCCTGGTTTGCGGACTCTTCAAAATTCCGCTGTTCTTCTGATAACTGATGTTTCCACTGTACCATGCCTCTTTTCAGACTTCTGATCAGGTCATCAGGCAACTCAAGCGTCTCGGCTTCACCCAGAGCACCTGAATACCGCCACTCATTGTAATAAGGCAATACGGTTTGCTTGCCCATTCTCCCGATGCGGGCGACCTTGTCAGCGTTAATTCGTTCTCCTTTCTCTTTCAAGTCATCAAGAATACTGAAAACGTGCTGCCTTCTCACTTCATCTTGCTCTGAGCCCTTCATATTCTGCTTATCCCAAAATAAAAGAAACTGATAATACTGGTATTGTAATACCAGTATTATCAGTTCCACAACAGATAACTTTACTGCCGGTAACTGAACTTACCGGCAGTAAAGTCCTGATGTTGCAATGTATTCGCATCAGTTCGATTAATGAGGACTTTCTATCATTGACCAGACCCGGTTCAGCCTGAAGCTCAGTTGAAGGGCGTATACCACACCTGAACAAAGACTGTGCCGTTCAGCCATCGTCCGGGGAGGATTGGGATTTCAGACATGATTGAAGTGAGGGAAGAAGAGTTTGTCTAAAAATCTCTGACGCTTTTCGAATAGCCCCGCTATTCTCTTCAATAGCAGAAATTTTTAGACCAATACATCGCAACCGCAGCAGGGCAGTCTATTCTCCGAAAGCCTCCTGGCCACAGAGAAAAAGATTTTTTCTCTCCGTGTCTCCGTGGCAAAAGAGGGTCTTATTCCGGTATGTTGACAAACACCGCAAGGACACTTAAGAAACAGCAGGTTCCTGATGTTTGCTTATCATCTCCTCCAGAATAGTAATAGTCGCGGTAACACGGCGCTGTGTTGAACGAGCTTCCCGAAGCATTTGTTCCAGCTCTTCACGAGGCAGCGTGGCTCCCATCTTCCCTAAGGCGGCGGCGTGGTTGTCGCCTGCAGCAGTGTTCAGTCTCAGCGCATCCTTCAAGAATTGTGGCTGTTCTTCATCAGGCAGTGTGGCACCCATTTTCAATAAGATGTCAACAATCTTGTTTCCGCCAGCACTTATTCTCAGGGCTTCCCTCAGAAATTGTGTACAATCTTCTGAAAATAGTCTGACGTCTTCCTTCTCAACCAAGTTAAGGACAATGTCGAGACCTTCATTACTGAAGTTGCACATGACATCCCTCAGGGCTTGTTCCAGCATCATCTCCATAATGGCGCAGATATGCTTACTGCCCCAGGGACTGTCCATTCTCTCGGCTTCTTTCTTGGCTTCAGCCAGTTGTTCCATGGAAAGTTTAGCTCCCATATCCCTCAAGGCATGAACGTGGTTGTTGCCTGCAGCGCTGT
>NZ_JAHHPO010001205.1 GCF_024606365.1 Endozoicomonas sp. ONNA2 | reverse complement strand
CAGCTAAACAGCAGCGAACACCCCATATTATTGCCTTACTCATCGCCCTGGCAGGCTGGGGACTCTCATGGCCGCTGAACAGCAGCCAATGGACAGAAAAAACCGGCGATATCTCCTTCAGTGCGATACAGGGCAATATCCCCCAAAGCCTGAAGTGGGACCCTGACTATATTCACGCCACCATCAGCACTTACATAGGCCTGAGTGCAGACCAATGGCAGCAGGCACTGCTCATCTGGCCAGAAAATGCCATTCCACTGTTTTATCACCGTGCCCGGGGCTTGATGGCCGAGCTGGACAGACTGGCTCGTCAGAATAACAGCACTTTGATTCTTGGCATGCCAGTGGACGATAATGCGGGCAGCGAAACCCGTTACTTCAACAGTATTCTGTCTCTGGGCGAGGGCTATTTACCCGCAGCAGGTCCTGGCCGCTACGACAAGCAGAAGCTGGTGCCATTTGGTGAGTATGTTCCCATGGAGTCTGTGCTGCGCGGGTTGATTGATTTTTTTAACCTGCCCATGTCTGAGTTCTCCCCCGGAAGCCCGGAACAAACCTTACTCAAGGCAGGCGAGGTAACCATTGCCCCTTATATCTGTTATGAGGTGGTCTACCCGGACTTTGTCGCACAAATGGCACAAGAGAGCGGGCTGCTGATTACCACCAGTAACGATACCTGGTTTGGCAAATCCATTGGCCCTGTCCAACATTTCCAGATCGCCCGGATGCGAGCCCTGGAAACCGGACGCTTCATGATCCGGACCACCAATGATGGCATCACCGCCCTGATTGATGAAAAAGGACGTGTAGTAACATCGATTCCGCGCTTTGCCCCTGGCGTATTGTCAGCAACCGCAGAGATTCGCCAGGGTCAGACGCCATTTATGATGTATGGCTCCTGGCCGGTGTTACTATTAAGCTTTCTTTTGATTTTACTGCCACTTGTTTTTAACGAAACTCGCGGAATTCTCCACCCATAGCGCGAAGCGTGTGGAGTGTAGCCCTGCTATTACTCATCATTTCGCCTTGCGTGGCCGCCCGGGATAACTTGCTCGATATCATAATTCGAAGTCGGAATTTGTCCAACATAACAGTCAGGTGAAGAAAATGATTAGTGGAAATATCCCCTCAACCGTTCAAAGACCCCAAACTGAAAATCTCGAAGAAGACAAATGTTCCATCTGTTTGGATGCCTTCGGCGATTATGAAAATGCGATTACCACCAGGGCATGTAAACACACCTTTCATATTGACTGCATTGAAAACAGTCTGAAATTTGAGAAACGACTGCATAACAGAGCCATCTGCCCGGTTTGCAGAGGTGATTTGTCAGGTGTGGCAACCGCACTCGGAATTACATCCACTCCCGAGCAAAATAATGATACAGGACTTTTGCAGGGGGTAATTGTCTTCGACAGGCTTCCCGACGCCAGGCTTCCCTCTCGTGATGGGGTTATTATGGTTTGGGACTTTACTTCCAACTGAAGAACTCAGATTGTTGGATGGCCTGGTTATTCACGGTCACACCGGAGGTTTTAATCGGTTGAAAGGGAAACCCTATAAAGCAATGGCACTGACTTAAGAGTGAAAGCCTTGCCATACGC
>NZ_JAHHPO010001204.1 GCF_024606365.1 Endozoicomonas sp. ONNA2 | reverse complement strand
AGGCTGTCCGAGAATAGCGCCCGACTGGGCGTCCCCGTAGCGAGGATGGCAGAAATTGAGGATAAAACCCCTCCAAGTCTAAAGATCACTCAATGCCAGGGTTTTCAGGCTGCTAACCGGGAGACTATTCCCGAACAGCCTCCCGTGAGTTTCCAACGGGATTGAATATTTACGTACAGTGAGTGGTTCAGCGATGTACTCCCTGTCGGCAGGGGGAGGCAAGAGAGTCAGGCAATGAAGTTTGTAGATGAAGCAACAATCATGGTTCAGGCGGGTAAGGGCGGCAATGGCTGCCTGAGCTTTCGCCGGGAAAAATTTATTGAAAAAGGCGGCCCTGATGGTGGCGACGGTGGTGATGGCGGCAGCATCTACGTGATTGCTGACCATGACCTCAATACCCTGGTGGATTACCGCTACCAGAAACACTATCAGGCCCGCAACGGTGAGCCCGGCCGTGGCCGCAACTGTACCGGTGCCAAGGGCGCGGATGTGGAGCTGAAAGTGCCGGTGGGTACCACCGTGGTGGATAACGAAACGGAAGAGGTTATCTGCGACCTGACCCATGTGGGTGAGCGGGTCAAGGTGGCCCAGGGGGGGTTTCACGGCTTGGGGAATACCCGTTACAAATCGAGTGTTAACCGTGCGCCGAGACAGACCAGCCCCGGTTCTGAAGGCGAACGCCGGGATCTTCGCCTTGAGCTTAAGGTGATTGCCGATGCCGGTCT
Source organism: Endozoicomonas sp. ONNA2 (assembly GCF_024606365.1). GTDB lineage: Bacteria > Pseudomonadota > Gammaproteobacteria > Pseudomonadales > Endozoicomonadaceae > Endozoicomonas. The sequence goes on along the minus strand of NZ_JAHHPO010001204.1, from coordinate 1,913 downwards.
GCTGGGTATGCCCAATGCGGGTAAGTCTACGTTTATCCGCGCTGTATCCCAGGCTCGGCCAAAGGTGGCTGATTATCCATTTACTACCCTGGTTCCCAATCTGGGTGTGGTGGCGGTGGACCGTCATCGTGGCTTCGTCATTGCCGATATCCCGGGTCTGATCGAGGGGGCCGCTGAAGGTGCCGGCCTGGGGATTCGTTTCCTTAAGCATTTGGCTCGTTGCCGTATTCTGCTGCACCTGGTTGATGTGGCACCTTACGATGACACCGACCCGGCCCAGTCGGCCAGGGCGATCATTCACGAACTGGAGCAGTTCAGTGAAACCCTGGCCAACCGGGATCGCTGGCTGGTGCTGAATAAAGTGGATTTACTGCCCGACGATCAGCGTGAAGCTGTCTGCCAGCATATCATCAAAGAGCTGAACTGGACCGGCCCTGTTTACCAGACATCGGCCATTTCTGGCCTGGGCACCGAGGTTCTTTGCCAGAATATCATGAGCTTTATCGAAGAGCGTGCCCTGGAACAAAGTGAAAATGAAGAACTGGCCAGACAGGAAGAAGAGCAGCTGAGCAAGATGGAATCCGAGGCCCGCCTGCGAATGCGGGAGCTGGCAGAAGAGCGCCGTGCCCGCCGGGCGGCAAAAAAAGCGGCGGATAACGATGATGACGACGAAGACGATGTCGAGGTGTTCCACGTATGAGTGAACGCAACCGGTTACGGACAGCCCGACACTGGGTCATCAAGATTGGCAGTGCGCTGTTGACCAATGAAGGGCAGGGCCTGGAACTTGACCGCATGGACGCCTGGGTAACACAAATGTGCCAGCTGCGGGAGCAGGGGGCGGAGGTGGTGCTGGTCTCTTCCGGTGCGGTTGCGGCAGGCATGGAAAAGCTGGGCTGGATGGAGCGGCCAACGGCGCTGCATCAGCTCCAGGCTGCAGCGGCGGTGGGCCAGGCACGGCTGGTGCAGGCCTGGGAAGTCGGTTTTCAGAAATATGGTGTGCAGCCTGCCCAGGTGTTGTTGACCCACGATGACCACAGCAATCGCAGACGCTACCTGAATGCCCGAAGTACCCTGAAAACCCTGTTGGAAATGGGGGTGGTGCCGGTCATCAATGAAAATGACACCGTTGTGACTGACGAACTTCGATTTGGCGATAACGACACGCTGGCCGCGCTGGTGGCTAACCAGGTGGAAGCGGATGTTCTGGTGATTCTCACGGATCAGGACGGCTTGTTCAGTGCCGACCCGAGAACCAACCCGGATGCCAGGCTGATTCATGAGGTGCGTGCCCGGGATGAATCCCTGGATGCCATGGCCGGTGGTGGCAGTGGTCGCCTTGGGCGTGGCGGCATGCAGACCAAGTTGCGTGCCTCCCGCCAGGCGGCAGCCTCCGGCTGCGCTACGGTGATCGTTGGAGGCCGGGCGGACAATGTAATTACCCGGGTCTTTGCCGGTGAAGCGCTGGGTACCCTGCTGCTCCCGGACCAGGAGCCGATGGCAGCACGCAAACAGTGGCTGCAGGGGCATCTTAAAACCGCCGGTGAACTGGTGCTGGATGCCGGGGCTGTGCGGGTACTGAAGGAGCAGGGCAAGAGCCTGTTGCCGGTGGGGGTAAAAGCGCTGAGAGGAAACTTCCAGCGTGGAGAGATGGTTACCTGCCTGGATGAAAGCGGTAATGAGGTGGCCCGTGGGCTGATCAATTACGGAGCCAGTGAAGCTGAGCGCATTATTGGCCAGCCCAGCCATCAGATTAAGGGGTTACTGGGTTATCAGCGAGAGCCTGAGCTGTTGCACCGGGATAATATGGTGCTTGCTTCTTCTTCAGGCTGACACTCCCCGCCCTGTCGGGCTATCTCTTAGGAATTATCTTTTAATAAGTTCCCGATTTCCGTTCACCCTGAGCTTGTAGA
>NZ_JAHHPO010001203.1 GCF_024606365.1 Endozoicomonas sp. ONNA2 | reverse complement strand
CAGAGTGCCGGCACAAGGAGTCAGAAATATATGATTTCATATGGTCAGCTACTTAATGTCCATTAGCAGTTAACTAAATGAAATCCTATTTTCTGACTACGCGATACAACAGCAAGAAATAAAGCTACAATTCCTGATTTTCACCCAGCGTTTCTCTCCAATGCCGGGACGATTTGCCGATAGCCCCTGAAATGTCCGGTTTCGGTACACTGCCCAGTCGGCAGCCAAGCTTATTTTTGTGGATCAATCAAGGAATCATTATGTTTACACGCTCTGCCCTGCTGTTAACAGCCATTATCACCACAAGCGCTGGCGGGTCTGTGGCGGTCAATGCAGAGGCTACCGACAAGGACAGCACCGTCGGTGGCCCCGAATCCCTGATTGCAAGTCAACTGAAAAAACTCGATACCACCATTGCCATTGAGTCGATCACCGAAAGCCCCATGCCAGGCATCTACAAAGTGATGCTCAAAGGTGGCTTTGTTCTCTACAGCAGCGAAGACGGGCAATATTTTATCAAAGGCGATCTGTTAGAAATTCGGGGCAACCAATTGGTTAACCTGACAGATGAGGTGAAAAGCCAGCAAAACGCCAGGCTGCTCAAATCCCTGAACAAGGAAGACATGGTGATTTTTTCACCGAAAGGTGAAACCAAAGGTGTTGTCTATGCCTTCACGGATGTCGACTGTGGCTACTGCCGAAAACTGCACCGGGAAGTCGCCGGTTTAAATGCGCTGGGCATAGAACTGCGCTACCTTGCTTTCCCCCGGGGTGGTCAACAATCACCTGTGCATGGCAAGATGACCGATGCCTGGTGTTCAGTCAACCGCAAACAGGCATTAACCGACCTGAAAACCGGCAGGCCCATAAGTGCAAAAATTCAAGGCGATAAGGCAGCGTGCAGTACTGTCATTGACAATCACTACAACCTGGGTATCCAGATGGGCATTAACGGTACGCCGGCAATGGTTCTGGAAAACGGTCAGGTTATTCCGGGCTATCGCCCTGCAGCAGATATTGCCAGAATCATCGAAAGTCAGTCTTGACTCCAGGGCGACAGAATCGGTCGAACGATCATCCCGATAATAGGATATTTAG
>NZ_JAHHPO010001202.1 GCF_024606365.1 Endozoicomonas sp. ONNA2 | reverse complement strand
TATATTAAATTGGTAAAATTCTTCCGGTGCAATCAAAACCTTACGGATTCAGGCAATAATTAACTGACCCGCTGCAGATTCCCCTGAATCTGGCAACTTTATCAAACATTCGCGTACTCTTCCCCCTTGCTCAGCCAGCGATTCACCAACGGCTCTACTGCTTCTGGTGACTGGTGCATTAACTCCTGAGCAGCCGTGCGCACAGCCATCAGCAAGTCACGATCCCGCTCCAGATCGGCAACCCGGAATTGTGCCAGGCCGGTTTGCCGGGTCCCTAAGACCTCACCGGGGCCTCTTAGCTGCAGATCTTTTTCGGCGATCACAAAGCCATCATTGGAATCTCTCATCACCTGCAAGCGTTCCCTGCTTTGTCGCGATAACGGCGCGTGGTACATCAGCAGACAGTGGCTGGCGATTTTACCACGCCCCACTCGCCCCCGAAGCTGGTGCAACTGAGCCAGCCCGAGCCTTTCCGGGTTTTCAATGATCATCACGCTGGCATTGGGTACATCAACACCCACTTCAATAACGGTGGTGGCCACCAGCAGGTGCAAATGACCTTCCTTGAAAGCGTTCATCACTTCGGCCTTTTCGCTGGCTTTCATCCGGCCATGAACCAGACCTATAGACAACTCTGGAAGTGTTTCTTGCAACTGCTGTGCCGTCACCTCGGCCGCCTGACACTGCAATGCTTCAGACTCCTCGACCAGCGTACACACCCAATAAGCCTGGCGGCCTTCGAGGCAGGCGGTTTTCAGGCGTTTAATCACCTCTTCACGACGGTCGTCACCTATAACGACGGTGTTGATGGGTGTCCGTCCCGGCGGCAGCTCGTCAATCACAGAAACATCAAGATCGGCGTAAGCACTCATGGCCAATGTTCTGGGGATCGGGGTGGCGGTCATAATCAGCTGGTCAGGCAGCCCGCCATTTTTCGCGCCCTTTTTCCGCAGGGCCAGGCGTTGATGAACGCCAAATCGATGTTGCTCATCAATCACCGCCATACCCAGCTTATGGAACAACACATCGTCCTGAAACAGGGCATGGGTGCCAACCACAACCATGGCTTCGCCAGAAGCGATCTGGGCTAACATCTCCTGGCGTTTTTTGCCTTTGGTTTTTCCGGACAGGAAAGCCATGGAAATACCCAGCGGCTTGAGCCAGTTTGAGAAGTTCCGCTGGTGTTGTTCTGCCAGAATTTCCGTTGGCGCCATCACTGCGGCCTGATAACCATTTTCTACCGCCTGCAGAGCTGCCAGTGCCGCGACCACGGTTTTCCCGGAACCGACATCCCCCTGCACCAGTCGCAGCATGGGCTTTTCCATGGCCATATCCTGACTGATGTCATCGGCCACTCGTCGCTGCGCCGTGGTCAGGGAAAAGGGGAGCTGCGCCAGTAACTGCCGGGTTAACCGGTTTTGCGGTGGCATGGCAAAACCACCGACAGACTGTACTCGCTTTCTAAGCTGCCGGAGGCTGAGGTTATGGGCCAATAACTCCTCAAAAGCCAGACGTTGCTGGGCAGGATGCCGCCCTTCACTGAGCAGTATCATCGACTCTTCCGGTGGCGGCTGATGCAGCAGTCGAACCGCTTCCACCAGGGAACTGAGGCTGTATGTCTGCCGAATATGCACAGGAAGCAGTTCCTGCAGAGCGCTTTCATCGGCCAGTAGTTTTAATGCTTGCTCACATAAACTGCGGATGCGCTGTTGGGTCAGACCTTCTGTTGCCGGATAGACCGGGGTTAAGGTTGCTTCAATGTCAGCCGGGGTATCGGCGTTGATCACCCGATATTCAGGGTGATACATCTCAAGCCCGGTAGCACCCCGCCGGGGTTCACCGAAGCATCGGATCTCAGCGCCCTGGCGGAGGTTATTTTTCTGGGCAGCAGTAAAATGAAAGAACCTCAGGCTAATGGATCCGGACCCATCACCAACCCGGCACAGCAGGCTGCGGCGTTTACCCATCACGATTTCAGATGCCAGCACCTTCCCCTGTATCACCACATCAGTTTGCGGCTGAATGGTGCCCATCGGTGTCACCCTGGTTCTGTCCTGATAACGCAGTGGGAGATGAAAAAGCAGGTCCTGAATAGTAACAATGCCTATTTTGGCCAGCTTACCGGCCAGAGCATCACCAACGCCTTTTATTGTGGTTACCGGAATATTGTGCAATGACCTGTCCATACGCTCCATTGGCCCACTTATTGATTAACCGAACACTGTCTCAAGGCATCCGAAAGCACATCAATTGCCTTCGGCCTCGGAAAGCTGGCTCGCCAGGCCAGGGCCACCGTCCTGCCCGGTGCTGGCGGACAAAATGGCCGGGAGCTGAGAATATTGGGCGCGTAATGATGATCCACAATGGCGGACTGTGGCAGAACACTGATCCCCATACCGGACGCCACCATATGTCGGATGGTTTCCAGTGAGGTCGCTTCAATACCGCTCCCGTCATGAAGAGCATCACCGCCAGCCTCTTTTTTACTGGCCAACATTGGGCAGGCCTCCAGCACCTGATCGCGGAAACAGTGCCCTTCGCCCAGCAGCAACAGCTCTTCTTTGGCCAGATCAGCCGGATCAATCGCGCTCTGACTTTCCAGGGGGTGGCCACCGGGCAACAATACCCTGAAAGGCTCATCATAAAGCGACCTGGTTAACACATCCGGCTCATTAAAGGGCAGGGCAATGATAATGGCATCCAGCTCCCCAAGACGAAGTTTTCTGCGTAAAACAGCGGTAAAGTTTTCCTCAATATATAGCGGCATATTGGAGGCGGACTGTGCCAGTTGAGGAATCAGGTGGGGAAAAAGGTAAGGGCCAATGGTGTAGATCGCGCCCACTCGCAAGGGTGAACTGAGCTGATCTTGCCCGGATTTTGCCAGTTGCTTGATGGCTGATGCCTCTTCCAGAACTTTCTGCGCCTGGCTGACGATCAATTCCCCCATTGGGGTCACATGAACCGCATTGCGGGTTCGCTCAAACAGGGCAACACCTAGCTCATCTTCCAGTTTTTTAACCCCGACACTCAGTGTTGGCTGGCTGACAAAGCACTTGCTGGCCGCTTTGCCAAAGTGCTGCTCCCGGGCAAGGGTGACAATGTAACGAAGTTCTGTCAGTGTCATAATGATTTTCAACGGTTTCGATAAGACAGCTTGATAAATAGCCCTGAATTGATAAAGACCTTTAGCTCATAAAAACCCTGAAAGACTGGCAAGGATTTTCGTACCATCTATAATACTGTAAATTTATACAGCCATATAAGTAGTTAACCAAACGAAATTGCCATTATGTTTCTTCCAAGGGTTATATCAACTAATAGACTACAGCTATGAATAAGCTCAATATATTGATTGCCGGTTGCGGTGATGTGGGCTGTGAACTGGCCCGGCAACTGACCGCCATGAAATGCTTCAATGTCTGGGGTCTGCGGCGGAATATTGCCATGCTACCCTCTGATGTTAACCCCATACGGGGAGACCTCTTTCATGTCGAACACCTCGGTGACTGGCCCGGACAGATTGACTATGTGGTCTATGCCGCCGCCTCTGATGGAAGATCACAAGAGCATTATCAACAGGCTTACATTGATGGGCTGCAGAATATTCTTAACCGTCTGGTGCAAGAGCAATACCAGCCAAAACGTATTTTTTTCACCTCCAGCACCAGCACTTTCCACCAGAGCAATGGCGAATGGGTGAATGAAACGTCAGCAACCCACCCGGTGAAGTTCAATGGTCTGATCATGCTGGCAGCAGAAAGACTGCTTCAGCACGCCCCCTTCCCCGGCACAGCTATTCGTTTTGGCGGGATTTATGGCCCCGGGCGAAACCGGCTAATCAGCCGGGTGTTGAAAGGTGAGGGCTGCCCGATAGAGCCTCCCGTATACAGTAACCGAATTCACCGAAAAGACTGTGCCGGCATCATTGCTCACCTTATTCGACGAGATATGGATCACCTGCCCGTAGATAACTTGTATCTTGGCGTCGACAGTACCCCGGCGACAACGTTTGATGTGCTGCAGTGGCTTGGTGAACAATTGAATGTGTCATTAGACAATATCAATTGTTCACCACCACAAAGAGGGAATCGACGGTGCTCCAACCAACGGATTATCGAGACGGGTTATAAATTTTACTTTCCTGACTATAAAAGCGGTTATGCCAGCCTTCTCCATGACAGGCATTAAGGTCAGCAGAATTTGATAATCCACAAGTTCAAAAAACCTGAACGACCGTTAATACCAGCTTATTAACGGTTTACCAAGAAATAATTCACAGAGTTATCCACAGGGCGGTTTCAGGAGACTTCGCACATCGATGCGGCCCATTATTTTTGAACTATCGCCTTAAAAATCTTTCTAACGATTAACCCATTTATTTTCAACCACTGGAAAGAGCACAAGATTGTGAGCGCCACCCCAACAACATCTGTTGCACCAACACACGTGCAGAGCCTCAATTCAGAGAACCAGAACAATTTGTCGGCACATCGCCACTCAGGACGATCTGTTAATGAAGTTGCCCCGGGGCAAGGTGATATAGCAAGGCACTCATTACCCACAGGGCAAGGCTGTATAAAGAATGAATCAAACAAACATCACTCAGAAATTTACGATATGCAATGGCAGAGCCACTGCCAGTTCTATTCCGAGTGCTCACACTGCCAGAGACTCCAGACTAAACCCAGTATCGACAATGCATTTCGACCACTTGTGTTTATCGATCAATCAAAAAGTTGCAAAAGAATCAAACGCAAAAGAAATGTACGTCGCAGGATATACGCAGAGCCCCTGACTGAAGATAACCAGAAGCCCCTGTCACTGCAGGAACTTACTTCAGTTCCAAAATAGCCTCTACCTCGACCGGTACACTTTTTGGCAACTCTTTGACACCGATAGCAGCACGGGCAGGATAAGGCGGTTTAAAAAACTCAGCCATCACCTCATTGACCTCAGCAAAGTTTGCCATATCGGTCAGGAAAATGGTTACTTTGGCAGCATCATCAAGGGTTCCACCAGCCGCCATGGCAACAGCCTTGAGGTTTTCAAAGCAGAGACGGGTTTTCTCTTTAAAGCTTCCCTCCAGTAATTTCATGGTTTCTGCAACCAATGGAATCTGGCCGGAGATATAAACAGTGGTTCCTGCCTTTACTGCCTGGGAATAGGTGCCAATGGCCCTGGGCGCCTTATCAGTATTAATTGTTTGTCGGTTACTCATCGATCTACCCTCTTAAACTTTGGAATCAAAAGTCGAAAGCCTTTGAGCCCGTGGAAAAAAAAGATTAAGGAAAAAACGAGGCTGTCCCAGAATAGACTGCCCTACGCGGCAACTGCTCCTGCGCTATTCTCGGACAGCCCCAGGGTTTAAACATTATTTTTCAAGGATACAGGGTGATATTTACAGGATGCTGGTGATTATTTTTTTACTGATGCAGAATCCTGGTGTTTTCTTGCCGTGCTCTGATTAACAGTTATCTAAGAATCCCGACGTCGTCGAATGATCGAGTGAACACCTTTTATTACCCGAAGTCGTTTAATAATTTTTGCCAGATGCACCCGATCACGAACACTGAGTAGCAGCTGAACAATACTGCATCGAGAGTCCTGCTCTGCCATACTGATCTTCTCAATATTCCCTTCCACCGCCGTAATTGCAGTAGCCAAAGAGGCAATCATACCACGGTGATGCTCCAGCTCTACGCTGAGTTCAACAGTGAACTCACCGGAGACGTCCTTATCCCACTCAACTTCCAGAACCTTCTCCGGGTTATGTCGAATTTCGCAGACATTCGGGCAGGTATCGGTATGAATAACAATGCCACGGCCCGAGCTGACATGGCCAACCACCGGGTCTCCGGGTATTGGATAGCAGCATTTGCCAAAGCTGATAACCATTCCTTCAGAGCCACGAATCGAGAGGGGTTTCTCACGATTTGACAGGTCCAGCTGGCTCTTGCTCTCCAGCAGGCTACCGGGCTCAACCAATATCTTGGCGACGATATAGGCCATACGGTTACCAAGACCAATATCCTCCAGAAGCTCATCAATATCATCCAGACCAAGCACGGATAATTGCTGGTGAATAACCTGTTCGCCAATTTGTTCAAGGCTACTGTCAAAACTGACCAGTGCCTTGCTCAGCAAACGTCGGCCCAGGGCAATTGACTCATTTCTGCGCTGATTTTTCAGGAAGTGGCGAATGTTGGAACGCGCCTTGCCGGTGACCACAAAATTCAACCAGGCCGCATTGGGTCTTGCACCGGACGCGGTAACGACTTCAACCGTCTGACCACTTTGCAACGGCTGACTGAGCGACGCCAAACGTTTATTGATGCGACAGGCTACACAGGTGTTACCCACATCGGTATGAACAGCATAAGCATAATCAACTGCGGTCGCACCTTTGGGTAACTCAAGAATATGCCCTTTAGGCGTGAACACATAAACCTCGTCCGGGAACAGATCGATTTTAACATTCTCAATAAACTCCAGGGAGTCTCCGGCATTTTTCTGCAGTTCCAGCAGACCTTTGAGCCACTGCCGGGTTCTGGCTTGACTGCCTGACAGTGCTTCTTCTCCGGACTTGTAAAGCCAGTGGGCAGCAATACCATTATTGGCCATGTCTTCCATTTCCTGAGTCCGGATCTGGATTTCTATGGGCACACCGTGCATACCAAACAGGGTAGTATGAAGGGACTGGTAGCCATTGGCCTTCGGGATGGCGATATAATCTTTGAAGCGCCCATGAATGGGCTTATAGAAGTTATGGACAATGCCAAGTGCTCTATAGCAGCTGTCGACTTTGTCAACAATGATTCGGAACGCAAACATATCCATGATGTCATCAAAAGACTTTCGCTGGTTCTTCATCTTGCTGTAGATGCTGTACAGATGCTTTTCCCGCCCGACTACCCGGCCTTTAAGGCCTTCTTCCTCCAGCCGGGCAGCAATCGCCTGCTGAACCTGGCTGACCAGGTCTTTACGGTTACCACGGGCATTGCGCACCGCCTGTCGAATCAGCCGGGCCCGCATGGGATACATGGCAAAGAAGCCCAGATCCTCAAGCTCTATTCGAAGCGTATGCATGCCAAGACGGTTGGCAATGGGAACATAGATATCCAGTGTTTCCTTGGCGATGCGACGGCGCTTGTCTGGCCTGAGCACACCCAGCGTGCGCATATTATGGAGACGGTCCGACAACTTAACCAGAATAACCCGAATATCCTTGGCCATGGCCAGCGCCATTTTCTGGAAGTTTTCGGCCTGGGCCAGGGTTTTGTTTTCGAAATTCATATGGGTCAGCTTGCTGACCCCATCTACCAGGTCAGCAATCACATCACCGAACTGCCCGGCAATGTCCTGCTTTTCGATACCGGTGTCTTCAATGACGTCGTGCAACATGGCTGCCATCAGGCTCTGATGGTCCATGTGCATGTCGGCAAGAATAGAGGCTACTTCGAGAGGATGGATAATGTACGGATCGCCGCTTCGGCGGGTTTGTCCGTCATGGGCCTGCTCAGCATAATAGTAAGCCCGACGAACCAGGTTGACCTGCTCGGGATTCAGATAGGACTTCAAGCGGCCGGCAAACTCATCGATGGTCAGCAAAGTCCGCTCCATACGCGCAGATCATCCATTGCACCTTTTTATCTTCTAAAATTTGTGACCTTAAGATTGTACGAAGGTCAAGCGCTTACTGTTCTACACCAGCCAGAAACATTGCGGCTTCGTCGTCATCAACCGTGCGGTCGTCAACAGAAAGCGGGGTCACCAGACCTTTGGCGATTTCACGCAGAGCGACAACGGTTGCTTTATCATCCTCCCAGTTCACCTTGGGGTCCTTACCACCAATGGTCAGCTGGCGGGCACGCTTGGAGGCGACCATAACCAGCTCAAAGCGGTTATCTACGTTATCCAGACAGTCTTCTACAGTTACTCGAGCCACGTTTTACTCCATCAATTTAATCTCGGGTTCTAAAATCAGAACCTTTATGCCGGACCTTTTAGTGTACTTTACGGCCTGAAGCCAGACAAGCTTTAGCAGGGTTAGTGTTTGCTCCATAAAGGGCGCGGATTATAGTATTCATAAGGAGCTGTCCTGAAGTAACTTCGACATTTCTACAGACGCTATCCGCTTCCCGAAAAACTGAAACCACATGTGTTTTTGCGGGCAGCGGTTGGCGGGAAGCAGGAGGTGACATTTTCCCGGACTGAATAAAAAGATGAAGTTATTTCGGGTTAAGTATAAAAATATCTGCTCAAAACTCACTCGTCGAATGGTCAAAAGCCTGGAATAAACACATGGTGAATACCCCCAACCGCTCTGGTTCAAGTCCAAAGAGCACTAAAAAGCTTCAAGATCTTCGTGGCGCAATGGCTGAATATGGTATTGACGCCTGGATCGTCCCATCTTCTGATGCCCATAACAGTGAGTATGTCGCCCCTCACTGGGAAGGCAGAGCCTGGCTCTCTGGCTTTACTGGCTCTGCAGGCACCTTGGTAGTAACACAGGATAAAGCCGCCCTGTGGACAGACGGCCGCTACTTTATTCAGGCATCAGAGCAGCTGGCAGGCTCAGAAATTACCTTGATGAAAGATGGTCAGACCAAAGTTCCCTCAATGGCTGACTGGTTAACCGAAGAAGTCCCTGAGCAAGGTTGTGTTGGCTTCGATGGTGCCACTATGAGTCTGAGCAATGTCAGAAACCTCAAAGAGAAACTGGCTGCTAAATCCGTTACTTTGAAATTCGATCACGACCTGCTGAATGATATCTGGACCAACAGGCCAGCTTTGCCTTTTGAGCCTGTTTTTGTTCACCAGAACATCTACGCTGGTAAAACGCTCACAGAAAAGGTCATGGAGGTTCGGGAAATTCTCAGGGAGCGCCGGGCGACGGAGCTTCTTATCACCACACTGGATGATATTGCCTGGCTGTTTAATCTGCGGGGGTCGGATATTGACTGTAATCCGGTATTTCTTGCCTATGCACTGATTTCACCAGAGCGCATCACCCTGTTTACCAACCAGGAGCGAATAACTGCAGATGCACTGACAGCCTTGGCAAAGTCTGGTGTAGAGCTGGCAGCCTACGATGAAATTCTGGCCAGGTTATCATCGCTTGCGGATAACACCCGGCTGCTGATTAACCCGGCCAACACCGGTTACCAGCTGGCCTGTTCGATGCCTGCATCCGTTAACCTGATAGAAGACAGATTGCCAACCACCGACCTGAAGGCCATTAAAAATAGCACTGAAATAGAACGGATGAAGGACTGTCATCGCCGGGATGGAGCTGCAATGGTTCGCTTCATGCGGTGGCTGAAAAGCAACATTCCCTCAGGGCAGCTTAATGAAGTCAATATTGATGAGCAGCTGCTTCAGTTCCGATCAGAGTCAAAGTATTTCCGGGGGGTCAGCTTTCCCTCAATTGTCGGTTATGCAGGACATGGCGCTATCTGTCATTACCGGGCGGACCAGGAGTCTGCATATCCCATTCAAGACAAGGGATTACTGTTAATCGACTCAGGTGCTCAGTACCCGGATGGGACAACCGATATCACCCGCACATTTGCCTGCGGTGAGATGACCGATGAGGAGAAGAGAGATTACACCCTGGTGATGAAAAGCCATATTGCCCTGGCAACGGCCAGGTTCAAGGAAGGAACCCGTGGGATACAGCTCGATGCCATTACCCGGCAGCCTTTGTGGCGTGAAGGTATTGACTTTAATCATGGTACTGGCCATGGGGTGGGTTATTTCCTGAATGTGCATGAAGGGCCCCAGAGCATCAGCCCAAGATGGTCTGACGTTGCCCTGAAGCCCGGCATGCTGGTAACGAACGAACCGGGCATTTACCGTGATCACAAACATGGTGTCAGGCTTGAGAATATTATGCTGGTCGCTGAGGATATCAAGAATGAGTTTGCGAAATTCTTTAAGCTGATTCCTATGACACTGGCTCCCTTTGATACCGGACCACTGGTTAAAGAGTTAATGACTGATACAGAGATTAACTGGCTGAACAGGTACCACGAAATGGTGAGAGAAGCGCTTTCACCTGAACTTGAAGGGCAAGATATTGAATGGTTAAAGGAAGCTACCAAGGCTTTATAGAACGCATAAGTAGTTAACCAATTGAAATTACATTTTTTGACTAAGTTGCCAGTCGATCCTGGCAACCGGTCCTGCGATTCTCTGGCAGTTATGGGGCGTTGCAACTCCGGTCAGCTATGCTCCCAACGTTGCGCCTTGTATAGTAATTATCCACTTAACCAGAAATATACGATTCCATTTGGCCAACTGCTTATTATACCAGGTCCACCTTGTGCTTATTATACAAAGTCCACCTTGTAAATATGATCTGCGCAGCTATTTTGACAGCTGGATCTTCATTGGAATTCCTCGCAATAGCCCTAGTTTTACTCATCATTCCGCCTTGCTCAGCTTTCCAAAATGACTTGCTCGATATCCTGTTTAGAGGGCGGTATCGGTATAACCTATCCCCATTTTGTGCTGCTCAATGGTTTCTTCAAAGAACTTGATCAGACCCCTAACTGCACTTTGCCTCTTAATATCCGCGGGTTCAGACTGAGCAGTTACAAATGTTTTTATATTTTGCCCCTGCCTGACAACAGCGTCTCTTAAAATTTTCGTTACTGATGTCATCGGGTTATAGATTTTAGATTCTCTCCTACGGCTTCCAGACTTACGTGGCACGCTTTTCCTATCAAAAAGATGTCCTGTATCCTCAAGATCCTCAAGTAAAAACAAATCATCTCTTATATTCATCTCAAGCGCCTTTTCATCGAGACATTTAGTCAAGTCTTTCACGTCAATACTTTCACGCATCAAGTCAGGGAGTTGCTGTAATAATATTTTTGACCACTCTCCAGCCTGTTTATTCATGGGTAGAAAAACATCATTAATATCTAAATTCTCAGATTTCAGATCAACAACCTTTGCCTCATCGACAATATGGCAAGCTCGTTTTAATTTATCATGTTTATAAACATGGGTAGATTTTAAATCACGGACTCCTTTTTCATCCTCTCTAACAAGCCCCAAAATCTCATCATTCAAAACTAAAAAAAGGTCCAATTTTTTTTGCTGATATACATCTTCCGCCTGGACTCCCTTTTTTCGGTTGGCTTCATTTTTCGCAATAGATTCAGCTTTACTACGAAGGGTTGAATCCATTTTCTCCATTATTCTGTTAATCAGCTTCAAACCTTCATCAAGATTTTTTTTGATTTTTTTCTTTAATTGTTTTTTGAAAGATTCCCTGACTTCAGATTTGACCTGGTTGATCATGATTTTATAACAGCTCTGGAAAAACTCTTTTTGGGTGTGCATTCCATCCTTTTGCTCAGACATCAGCTGTTCATACTCTCTCATTAAATCTTCCCGCTCAAAACCCGCAGACCGGATTCTGCACCTGATGTTTTCCGCATCACCTTGCTTTGCATCAGTTAATTTGTTGGACAGGTTAGCAATTTTTGTATCTAAATTTAAGATATCAGCAGTATATTTATCAACTGAAATAATTTGAGTATTCAAACAGGAGTTAAAAAGAAATGCTTTATCCTCCGGGGTCATCATGCCCAGGGAAAGAACTGCTGTCACTTGGCTATTTACAAACTCAGCAGTAGAGGTTGACAGGCCATACAGCATTTGTTGAAGAAGCTCTGCAGTTAAACCCAGTGTTTTTTCCTTATCTTTATCCCGACCAGCTATAAATTCAAAACTCATAACCCTTGCAGAAAGCTTTACAACATCATTATATAAACGCTCTCTTATTTTAATTGAAGGGGGGGCTTCTCTGGAGTAAAATCTTGAAAGTAGCTGGAAGTACTTATTTATTGAATCTCTTGCCTCTTCTGCAGATTTAGCTTTAGTCCCCCTGCTGGTCACTTCAGAAAATAATTTTGGTAATTTATCTGGATTGGGTTGAATCTTCTTCTTATCAGTCCTGATAGAATTATCAGATGTATATTCTAAGGTAGTTATCTGTTTTAAATTTGTTTTTTTATTAGTCTTGCAATACTCAGGATGAGTTCTTCTTAAATGATTATTACAGGCCGTACGACCAACTTTGTGGTGATTGTATTTTAAGGAACGCTGACCCTTGACAGGATTAGTGTATCTTCGACCATATCCGGAAATATGACCACCTGACACTCTGTTAAAATTCATAAGATCATTTCCGACTAATATACTATTAATATAGACCTTTTTCGTTAAACGACCCTTGATGGCTCAGCCTATGAGGCCTTTAATCAAGTCTTCCTTGTAGTACTGCATCCAATTAATTGATAAGCGCTGGCTCCGAATAATAGTTTGCAGATCACGTAAAGCAAGATCAAACTCATCATTTATTACCAGATAATCGAACTCACCATAATGACGCATTTCACTGACCGCCAGAGACATACGTTTTTCAATGATCAAAGGATCATCGGTGGCTCGTCCGATCAGCCGTTTCCTGAGAGCCTCAAGAGAAGGTGGAAGGATAAAGATTGAAACGGCATCAGGCAGCAAACGGCGCACCTGTTGCGCCCCCTGCCAGTCAATTTCCAGAATAACATCTTCGCCTTTGTTCAGCTGTTCACGAACCCAGTGTGCCGAGGTTCCATAATAGTTACCAAATACTTCTGCATGCTCGAGAAACATATTTTTGTTCAGCATGTCCCGGAAGCCCTCTGCAGAGGTAAAGTGGTAGTCTACACCATCCTGCTCGCCGGACCGGATACCCCGGGTTGTATGAGAGACGGACACACGCACATGGGGTGTAGATTCAACCATCGCCTTTACCAGGCTGGTCTTTCCAGCACCGGAAGGGGCAGCAATAATGTAAAGTTTACCGATATTCATGAACACTCCGGGGGAGGCTCTCTGTTTCTAGCCCGGGAAACAAGCCTTGTGAGTTACCAAAAAACTCATTGATTATATAATACTTCTCTATTCAATATTTTGGACCTGTTCTCTCATTGTAATGCTTACTCGGTGATTTTTAAGGAATTAGTCTTTAGAACTCTTAATTTCTGTCACCAAATTTACTTTATCAACTCTCGTGGAATACTCCATCCATAGCTCGTAGAGCTTGGGTGGAGATGGATCGGGCCGCGCAGGTCGGGCCGCGCAGGTCGGGCCGCGGTAGCAGGCAACCGAAGCGCTGGACCACCGTAGAGGCTTGCTTCTTTATTCCAGTTAGCGTCTCAACCCCTGCTATACTGGTAAAGCTGACTTGCTGGGACACAGCAGATTCGTAAAGGGTTCCCCTATAGAGATAGATAGTCCTGTCAGTGCAGATTCTATAGCGAGAGGTGTTGAGTATTCTCAATACAGGTCGAACGAAGCCCCCATCCATAGCCGCCTGGCGGTGAGGCGGCCATCAACTTGGTGGTGGGAGTATGTCACAACCAGCCCTCAGAACATTTCGTGAACTGCTCTGATGTTCCAGCGTCCTGATCCTGACTTCTATATCATTCAACCGGGAATCGATCTGGCCCATGCTTTCATGTCTGATGGCAAATGTGTTCTTTATTCTGCCGAGTTGGGATGCTGCCTCGCTCAGTTTGTCCGGTTTCACATCTATGCGATCCAGACGATCGGAGAGGTCAGTCATAAGTGCGTCCTACACAAGGGGGCGATTGTTTGGCGAAAAAAAACTCACGCCACTTTAAACTTGGAGTGAGGCTTTTGATGAAAGTTATGCTCTTGTTGCGATGTCACTTGCAAGATCTTTGGGCAAATGGAATGACCTGAGCTTGCCCACTGGTTGAACGATTATATTGTGGTTTAAAATTAACCAATTCGACATTGCTGATATTGTTCGCATCCATAAAATAGCCAGGAGCAAGGCTGCATAGTCGTTCTAAATTTCAATCAATGCATAATTTTCTTGATAAGCTGACTTATCAATATGCTGATGCATCAACAAATGGCCGAGTTCATGGGCTGAATCAAAACGGTTTCTAATCCCATTAGCCTTATCAGAAGCTATAAAAACATAAGGTCGACCTTCCACCTGATGCCAGGTTGAAACACCATCCATCTTGACGTGACCAATGAAGTCCCTGGCACAGATGACACCGGCACTCTCCATAGCATGTATTACATTGCTGACAGGTCCCAACCCAAGCCCCCAATGGATTCTGCATGTTTCGGCCAGTTCCTCTATTTGATCATCGGTGATCTGGAATAAATCAGTTTCCTCAAAATCTACGAGATTTAATGCTGGCCAGCTCATCCATTGCTGAAAGGTCTGCGAGAGTTCTTGCAGCCATTGAAGCCGAACTTCAGCCACCGTTCTGGCTGTTTGAGTAGCGGTTGTATTACTTCGGAAAAAATAAGCGCCATCAGCACCACTGGGAACCGGCCTGGTAAACCAGTGCATAGGCAGCTGAAATATCTCTGACAAAGCAGCAAGCGAGGCACCTTCAGGGGATTGTTGACCACTTTCCCATTTGGAAATGGTGCCAACACTTCGATCAACCTTTTTTGCCAGAACTGTTTTGTTCATGCCCACTACTTGCCGGGCTTGTTTTAACCTCTCGGGTTGAAACCCTGCAACACCAGTACGCATATTCTACCCTCAACAATCAGTCTTTCTCTGCGTCTTTCTCTATTCTGAGAATCTCTTCTCTAAATGTTGGCCATGCACCTGCTGACTCAACAGCCTCTTCTCTATATGCACTCAGCCACTCGTCCAAAGAAATATTCAAGTGGAATCCTCTGCGATTAATATATTGTCTGATCTTGGTTGGAGATAGCCGAAATGATCATTTTTCGTGAGGTATTTATCCCACAAGGGCGAGAGGAAAATGAATGAATATGAAGCTGGATGACAAACTCAATGATTTCAGACTGGTTCATCCCGACAATGAAACAGAGGTTGATCTATGGCATCGCTATGAAGAGAAGATATGTGACGATAACTTTGGAAGAACCAGAGATAAGCGGTGGTTTGAGGGGTATGAAGATGAAGTATCCAGTCAAATAATGCTCGAAGGCCATCAGGATCATATGGCCTATTACACAAAAGAGTACTGGAGATACTTCATCCTGAGTGGTTCAGAAATAGCCGGTACTTTTGCCGTTAAAAAAGAGACTGCCGGAATGCGGTTTGCGCTTGTGGAGTGCTTGTATGTCTTGCCTGAATGCCGACGTCAGGGGCTTTCAAATAAGGCATTGAACGCAGTTTACCAGCAGGCCTGCAGATCAGGCCTTGAGGGGATCAGATTAGAAACAGAGTACCCATGGAAACCGGCCATTAACTATTATCTGCATAACCGTTACTGGCTTCTCCACTGGAATCCATCACTGAACTTCATATGTTCAAACAGACTTCCTCAGTACAGCGTTTACCAGGATGGGGAGTGGTTAAGCATGGCTCTTAAGCACAATTCGGATTTCACTCCCCTGCTTTATGCAAAAAATAATGGTGACTCCCTGGAATGGGTCGTTCACGATTCTGCACAGGAGGTTACAGAAGATCTTCTCATTACGGCTGAAACGACATTTTCCCTGCATCTTGATGTTATGGGCTGGCCTCTCAAACGATCCGGAAAACACCAACGGTCAGAAGGTGGCTGTGGAGGTCCGGAAGCTCTGGCAGCACAGATAGAATGCTGGAATAGAACAATGTCGCGCACGACCAAAAAAACTGCATGAAGAAATCATGTTACCAGCAAGCCTGGAGAAGCCTGCCTGATTATTAATCAAAAGCTTCCCTCACAGAATAAAGGATCAGTTATGTCTACAAAATGTACCCTGGCCCTTGGAGAAGGCTTTCACCTTTACCAAACCCGTTGTAAAGCATCGCCCAATCAGGCCGGGCCGCGCAGGCGTGGAGCGCTCTGCTTGAGTATTTGTTCATTCCTTGCTACTTTTTCTCGGTCTTTTGTAGACCTACCGCCGGGCAGACGGATGTTAAGTGGGGCGGCCCCACCTGTTCCCTGAGCTACGGACTGTGAAACAGAAACGTTCTTGAGCGATCAAG
>NZ_JAHHPO010001201.1 GCF_024606365.1 Endozoicomonas sp. ONNA2 | reverse complement strand
CTAGAGCAACGCAGGAGCAGTTGCCGGGAGTGCCGGCACAAGGAGTCAGAAATATGATTTCATATGGTTAGCTACTTATATCGCAGAGTAAAGTCGCAGAGTAAACTGGTGGCAGGCACAGGGGGCCAAGCCTGGAATCTAAAAGATCGTTAAATTACACGGTTTTCTTGTCTTTATTGGGCTACATTGAGTTTTCAGGCATCTGACACCAATCAGGAACGATGATTATGATGATTAACAGTCACTCTCCTATCAATACTACTGCTTTGCACAGCCCTGAATCGCCTTTTTCCAACTCTCACACAATGGTACCCACCGTTTTTAACCGCAGCTTTGCACACCAGGATATTGACGAGTCTTATCTTGGTAAAATGGATGAAGAATTTTGCCATGATCTTAACCTTTTGGACGACAATGAATTTTGCCGCAAATACCTCAATATCCAGCCCACCAGACCGGAAAGCCTTTTTAATCGGGCGATACAAATGCTCAAAGAGTACGTTTTCCCTTCCCCGCGGGAAAAAAGGGCGTTGCCTGATCCCCCGGACAAAGCCTCCTCCGGGGTAAAAACCGGGCAATTGTCATCCCCGGCAAAAACAAAATCCCTATCCTGCGAGCATGAGGTAGACGACAAAACCATTATGGTTTTAGCTGACTACCACACCAACAAACAGATCCAGTCTGTCCATCGTGAAGTTAATTGCCGACAGTCCCACAGCATCACCAGAACTCATATTGTTAACAATGGTTATGAGCTACGAAAGCAGGATGACCCTGCTTCCTGCGACACCGTTTCAGGCCGCCTGGGTTTTGGTGCCGGGGCAAGGCCTCTGGTGGGTGGCAGCCCCATTGATAACCTCCCTTATTACGAATGGCAGCTACTGACCGCCAGAATTGCGGGACTGGATGGTTTTGTCGTGGAGTGGGGCTATCCAGCTAATCAGACGTCACCTGACAAGGCAATCCTGAATATGAAAACGGTGCTTGCTGACAAGAACCGTGGCAATGAGTTTGCGCTGGTTCCACTCTGGATTCCCAATTGGACCCGCGAACCTGACGAGCGCCTTGATCCTGCACAAAAAGAGACCCAATTCAGGGCAAAACTCGAGGAGATGATCCAGCGCTATTATCAGGATGGCCACTGCCTTCATCACCAGGGTGATCCTTTAATCTTTATGCTGAATTTCTGGGGTGAGGGTAAGTCGGACCTGACACTGGACCGACAGGAGCTGGCACAGTTTTTCAAAAATAACCCGGAGCTGGCCAAAGTCCGCCTGGTTTACCGTATGGCAGGCCGAACCGCCTGGCAGGCGTCATCCATAAAACAGGTGGTCAGTGATTTACCGTGGGTGGCACCAAGAAACAAGGTAGCAAAAGACAGCAATAATCTATTTATTGCCAACCACTTTGCCAGGCATGGTACTCATGGTGATATCCACAGTTACGTCAATATGTTGGATCAGTTGTATCAGCAGAATCGTGATCACCTGGCCATCAAGGCGCTGCCTGTCTATCCCGGCATGGATACCCGCAGTGCCAACTGGAGTTCCTGTGACTCCTATCTGCCAGAAGAGGAAAATGGCCAAAACACCTATGAATTCAGTTGGAATGAAGTGCGCAAGAAAAACCCCAATCTGGTCATCGTGGAAACATTCAATGATTTCAGTGAAGGTACCCATATAGAACCCACGCAGTCTGATCTGGGGCAACGGCTGGTCACCACGGCAAAACAGGTCTGCCTGGTGAAGGGACAGACGGCTGATCAATGCAATGCCATTGCCAACGAGGCTCCAAAGCTGATCCGGCAGGCTGCAAGATTGTACGACGCGAGGATGATGATGGACAAACTTGGGAATGTGCTCGATAAATCTGCCCTGGCCAAGGCAACAAAAAGTCTGGATCGTTGGGCCAACTCGTTGTTCAGCAAAAAAGGCCACAAAATTGATCAGCATGCTGAACGGTTTGACACTGACTTCCGTCAGCTGCCTTTTAAAACCCTGGTAACCGTCCTGAATCCGAAAAACTTGGCACAGCTGGATCGAAAGGATGGCCGATTATCGTTTGTACTGCGTGAAGCACCGATCCCGCACACTGTACGCTGTTTTTGCGAAGCTGAGGTGAAGTTGCGTATCAGGACAGAAGATGGCAAACCATCCAAAATCGTCCTGTCAACAGAGGTTAACGACAAAAAAAATCATTGGGACTCGGAATATGAGAAGATCGCAGAAATATATACACCCTATGATCAGCTGGAATCGACCGTCACCATCCCGATGACCGCGCACACGGGCAAGCGCCGGGGCAAACTGACCGAGTCTTATGCCATAAGCCACCCTCCAGGCGGATGCACAGTGGAACTGTTGGAAATAAGGATTAAAACCTACCATCGACCAGAAGACGGGCCACAATAACATCTACTTTTCTGTTATAACAAATGCCTTAAAACCAGAAATGACAGCATGCCCAGAACCACGGTCAGTAATGTGTTTCTGGTCCACTGGGCGAGAAACACCACGATAATGCCAGCAATAAGATAGTGGTTATCAATGGACAGGCTGAGCTGATCTCCACGGATAAAGAGAATCGGTGCTGCAATGGCGGTCAGTACGGCGGGTGCGGAAAAACGCAATAGTTGCTGAACCGTTTCATTGAGTTTGAGAGGCAACCAGGGCTCCATCAAGAGAAAGCGGCTGCCAAAAACCAGCACCGCTACAGTGAACAGAATAACCCAGGTATCCATTAACTTTCCCCTCTGGCTCTGGCATAGGCGTAACCGGCGAACATCGCCAAGGGAGCTGAGATCAGCAGACCAGCCTGAATATGCATTACCTCACAAATGACCGATGTCACCAGCGCAGTGAGGACACAGACCAGAATCGAGGCATTGTTAATGGTCGGGATGACCAGGGCAATGAAGGTGGCGGCAATAGCGAAATCCAATCCGAGGGCATCGAGATTTTCAATGCTTTCGCCAGCGATGATGCCGCCCAGGGTGGCGAGATTCCAGCCCAGATAAAAGCATAACCCGCCACCCAGGGCGTACCAGCGATCAAAGCGTTGCAGCTGGCCCGGGTTGGCAATGGCAAACAGTTCATCGGTCAACAGGAAGCCGAGGGCCAAACGCCACCTGAGGGGCAGCGGGCTGATGTTCTTGCGCATCACCATGGAATAAAGGAAGTGGCGGGAGGTGATGAGCAGGGCTGAGATCAGGATGCTGCCCAAACCAACCCCGGCCTGAATCATGCCCATAATGGCCAGCTGCACAGCACCGGCGAAGATAATCCCTGATAATGCCTGACTCTGAACAGGGTCAAATCCCGACTTAATGGCCAAAGATCCGGTCAGGATACCCCATGGCAGGACCGCGACAGTCAGTGGAATAATGGCTGCAGCACCTTTAAAAAAAGCACGGAATTTTTCATTGTTGCTTGAATGATGGACAATTTCAGCCTGAGACATAAAGCACACTTCCTTTACAATTCATCCTGCTATGGAAGATTCAGGATTCTTTCAAAGCTTAGACATTCGGCAAGAAGAATAGTTTGTGATGTTGGTAAAAAAGATCCATGCAAGCTGTTAACCCGGATATTTCATAAACGTGCTCCCGATCTCGCTTATCATTAGACTTGTATTTTATTCCACCGCCTTGAGTGCCAGACGCCCAGGAAGCTTACGGAAGTAATCATTCTCTGTAATGTGGGTACTACCCAGACTGCAGCAAGACCCAGCCCCAGGACCGGACCAATAAGCCAGCATAGTGGCAACAGGATTAGCCACTGGGCAACAAACCGGATATAAAGCACCGTCCGGTTGGCCCCCGCTCCCAGTAAGGCCTGTACAAAAACCAGAGAGGGCGCATCCAGAACAACGCCGATGCCGGTTAATTGCATTGGGATTGAACCCATTGCTACCAGTGAAGGGTCATGGAGAAAAAGCGACAGTACCGCCTCTGGGATAAAAATTAACGGCAGGCTCAGTATCAGTAAAACAGCGCAGGCGGTATACATGACTTCCTGGCCCCAGCGCCAGGCAAGCTCTGGCTCCCGGGCTCCAAGACTCTGGCTGACCAGGGTATTGGCAGCCATGCCCAGACCCAGACCCGGCAGTATCAGCATCAAAGAGGTATTCATCAACACATGGGCGATGGCCATTTCATCGATACCTAATTGGGCAACAATGGCAAACAGCATCATCATGCCAAGGGCAAACAGGGTCTGTTGCAGGGAGTCAGGAATAGCCAGAAGAACAAGACGCTTTAATGACGACCAGTTTCTCCAGTGAGTCAGGAATCCGAATTTTCTGGCTCGCTTATTGAGCATCCAGAAATTAAGCAAGGCGCACAGATACATGGACAGAAAGGTTCCCAGGGCGGCTCCCTGCACGCCCATGGCAGGCAGGCCAAGCTTGCCGTAGATCAGGATAAAGCTGAAGATCACATTGCAAACATGGGTGCAGACCAGCAGTTTCAGAAAACCGTTTGGCTCACCAATACCGTTCCAGAAACCCCGAAAGGCGAGGTTCATTGCCGCGGCAGTGAGGGCCAGGACCCGAATCTGAAAATAGTCGGTTGCATCCCCCTTAAAGGTGGGAGAGCTTTGCTCAAATAACGCCAGCAACCATGGGGAAGCGATTGCCAGAATAATACTGATCGGCAGGGCAAGACAGAATGCGATAATCAATCCGTGATTGGTTGGCATGGCGCATTCATACAAACGGCCTGCACCAACGCGGCGGGCAACCTGAGCCTGAGTAGCCGCTGAAAGGCCGGTCATCAACGATAGCGCTACAAAGTTCGCATAGCTGCCAGCACCCACCGCGGCAAGGGCATCCCCTCCCAGAGGACCCACCAGAGCGGCATCAATAAGGTTGATCATGCTCTGGGAGAGCATGGCCAGCATGATGGGTACTCCTAACTGAAAAATGGTGGCAAGCCTTTGCTTCAAACGATAATTTCTCCAGCATTCATGAACTATCGGTAAGGAAAAGTGTCGGATGGTTAATTGATCTAAAAAAAAAGACCACACAGGTTCCATCAGTATGCTTATAACACCACCAAAGCCGCTGTGTGTACAGGATTTACACCAAGCCATCGCCGATGTTGCCAATAAACCCCTGGTCAACAGTCAGCTTGAACGCAAAGGCAATGGGGTATCCTTGTTTAAATCGATACAGGACAGGGCTATCAAGGGCTGCGGAATATCAGGGTCTATGGCCGATAGCCTTCGGTTTTTATCCACCCTTGAAAGCCGACAATTATTAACCTCTACTGAGGTTTTGGCACTATCACAGGGTGTTCTCAGGCAGGAGTGTATTATTAGTCCTGAACAGTGCGAGTTTCCCCTGGGTATTAGCCTGTTAAGATGGCTCAGTGGGTATCTGCGGATTATGGCGAGATCACCGTTATTGAAGCAGGCC
Source organism: Endozoicomonas sp. ONNA2 (assembly GCF_024606365.1). Taxonomy (GTDB): domain Bacteria; phylum Pseudomonadota; class Gammaproteobacteria; order Pseudomonadales; family Endozoicomonadaceae; genus Endozoicomonas. The sequence continues at coordinate 7,944 of NZ_JAHHPO010001201.1, read as the reverse complement.
GTTGAGAAAATCATCACTGATGCTCCGGTTAAATCAAAACCTGAAGAATGTGTATTACCAGAGCCTGGTATGCAGGAGTTATACGACGAACTGAAGTCAATGAAAAAACAATGTGATAACTATATCTCTGAGAATCAAAACTCAAATGTGATGACTGAGAGACAAAGAAGGCTCTTTCTCAAAAGGTTGTTGTTACCCTTTGAGAAGATTTTGATGCAATATCCCATGACGTCAAGATATGTGCCTTGCCTGAGAGAAGATGCTTGCGTTGAAGGATGTAGTTTTGCCAACATTTACAAAGAACTGGAGAATATGATTAATGAACTTGAAGAGGCTATCCAATATTCAAAATGTCTGCATGAACGTATTGATCGATTGGATATCAAAAAAGTTTTAATCGTAAAAAAAGAATTCAGTGATTTCGTAAAGTTGATCGCATTCCAGCGCTTGCCTGATGAGAATATTCCCTGTCTGGATGGTATGGAAATAAACAAACTGTTTGACACAGAAGCATTATTGGATAGCAGTTATGCAGAGCATATCAAATTACAAAGTATTTGCTATCTATTTTTTCGGAGAAAGGAGGGCATTCCAATTGATTTGGCAGAAAAGAGTTTGAAGTATATTTGCATTAACTGCATGGGTGCTCATCTGGAGTTAGATTTTAGTTATTCTAATCAGGGGAATCTGATAGGTTTTATTGGCAGTGAACGTTATTCAGTGTTGGGTTCCCGGTTCAATAGTGATGATCAGCGTATAGGGGATGTTTACCATTGCAGGTCTTTTGAGTATTGCTATGCGGCATTTCAAGACTGGTTTAATGTTCATAAAATTAACCTCTGTGATGAAGTAGAAGCTGAAAAATTCTTTCATCAATTGTGGCGTTATGATTATTCAAAAGTGGATGATGATATAACATGGCTTGTATCGTTAATCGCCCGGGCTGGATTGAGGCCAGATGATCGTCTCAGGTTCATTGATAGCCCGGCATTGACCTGCCTTGCCTGTGGTTTTTCAGAAAATCTCAAAAAAGACGAAAACTCAGGGCTGAGTGACATGCCAGAAACAATCAGGCAATTCGCATCCGAGCTGATACAACTATTACAACATCACAGGGAGCGTGATTGTCATTTGGCCCAGAGTATCTATCCTCAACGATTGTGGAATGAAAAGTATAAGGGCAAACTGCCCTCGAGTTACTTTTGAATCTTTGATGGTGGCTGCACTTTATTCTGGAAATACCTCTTCTCAGATCTAATTGGCAAGATTGGGGCAAAAAGTGTCTAATTGCTGATTGATCAAACAATTGACCACAATGGTTCAATTATTATGGACATATCATCAAAGCCGCCATATATACAGAATTTACACCGAGCCATTGCTGATGATGCCAATAAACCCCCGGTCAAAAGTCAGCTCGAACGCAAGGGCAATGGGATATCCTTGTTTAAATCGATACATGAAAGGGCTATCAAGGGCTGCGGAATAACAGGGTCTGTGGCCGATAGCCTTCGTTTTTTATCTACTCTTGAAAGCCGACAACTATTGACTTCTGCCGAGAGTTTGCCGTTGTCACGGGCGGTACTCAAGCAGGAGTGCGTTATCAGCCCGGAACAGTGCAAGTTTCCCCTGAGTATTAACCTGTTAAGATGGCTCAGTGGATACCTGAGGATTATGGAGAGATCACCGTCAGTGAAGCAGGGCGTTGAGAAAATCATCAATGATGCTCCAGTTGATTCAGTATCTGAATTAGTATTACCTGAATATAACCAGGATAAGTTATACGACGAACTGATATCAGTGAAGGCCCAGTGCGATAAATTTGCCTCAGAAGATCAAAGCTCAAGAGTAATGACTGAGAAAACAAGGAGGCTCCATCTCAAAGAGTTATTGTTACCCCTGAAGGATATACTGAACCATAATCCAATAACGTCACAATACATGGCTATTTGCCTGGACAAAAGTATTTGCACTGCGGAATGCAGTTTTGAACACCTTTACAAACATCTGAAGAAAATGATTAAGGCACTTCACGAGGCAATTACATACTTGTCATGTATGCATGAACGTATTGACCGATTGGATATCAACAAAGTTTTGGTCGTGAAAAAAGAATTTTGTGAATTCGTAAAGTTGATCGCATTCCAGCGCTTGCCTGATGAGAATATCCCATGTCTGGACGATCTGGAAATAAACGAACTATTTTATACAAAAGTATTATGGGACAGCAGTTATGCAGAGTTTATCAAATACATAACGGTTAACCGAATATTTTGTAAAAAACAGGATATTCCATTGGCCTTGGCAGTAAAGAACCTGGAAAATATGTTTGTTAATTACATGGGCGCTCATCTTGAGTTAGATTTTGAATATGAAACTCAAGGGAATCTAATGGGCTTTATTGGCAGTGAACGTTATTCTGCGCTCGGTTCCCGTTTCAATAGAGATAATCAGTATATCGGGAATGTTTTCTTCTACAGGGCTGTTGAGTATTGCTATGAGGTATTTCAAGAGTGGTTTAGGAGTCATAAAATTGATAGCTTCAATTTTGAAGCTGAAAAATTTTTTCATCAATTGTGGCATCTTGATTATTCAAAATTGGATGACACGCAATGGCTTGTATCGGTAATCGCCCGGTCCGGATTAAAGCCAGTTGGTGGCCCTCGCGGGCTACATCACAGACCGGCATTTATGTGCCTTGCCTGTGGTTTTTCAGAAAATGTCAAAAAAGTCGAAAAGTCCGGGCTGAATGACATGCCAGAAACAATCAGGCAATTCGCATCAGAGCTGATACAACTATTACAACATCACCGGGAACGTGATTGTCATTTGGCCCGGAGTATAGATCCTCAACGACTGTGGAATGAAAAATATAAGGGCAAACTGCCCTCGAGTTACGTTTGAGACTTTCTGACACTCACCGCCCGATAGGGCGGGGAGTGTCAGCAGGTCTAACTGGCCAGATTGGGACGAAGCCACCGTTCCGCTTCTGCTAAAGACCAGCCTTTACGTTCAGCGTAAACGGCCAGCTGGTCCTTATCGATTTTACCCAGGCCAAAATATTTCGCTTGTGGATGGGAGAAATACCAGCCACTGACACTGGCCGCAGGCATCATGGCAAAGTGTTCAGTGAGAGACACACCGGCATTTTCTTCACCGTTGAGCAGAGCAAATAATGCCGCTTTCTCTGTATGGTCCGGGCAGGCCGGGTAGCCGGGGGCTGGACGAATACCGGCGTATTTCTCCTTGATCAACTCCTCATTGCTCAACTGCTCATTGGAAGCATAACCCCAGTACTCTTTCCGTACTTTTTCATGCATGCATTCAGCGAATGCTTCCGCCAGACGGTCGGCCAGTGCTTTCACCATAATGCTGTTGTAGTCATCACCGGCTTGTTCATAGTGTCTGGCCAGTTCGTCTGCTCCAATACCGGCGGTCACCACAAAACCGCCCACATAGTCAGATAAACCGGATGATGCCGGGGCCACAAAGTCCGCCAGGCTGTAATTGGGTTTGTCCTCCGGTCTGGGTGCCTGCTGGCGGAGATGGTGCAGGGTTGTTTGGACTTCGCTTCTGGTGTCATCCTGATAGATGGCCAGATCGTCCTGATTGATCTGGTTGGCAGGCCAGAAGCCAATAACAGCCCGGGCACTGATCAACCGCTCGTTGACCAGTTTATCCAGCATCTGTCGTGCATCCTGGTACAGGCTGGTGGCTGCCTCACCCACCACGTCATCGTCGAGAATGGCGGGAAACTTTCCGGCCAGATCCCAGGTAATAAAGAACGGCGTCCAGTCGATGTAATGGACCAGCTCGGCCAGCGGGAAGTCATCAAACACTGTCACCCCGGTAAACGCCGGAACCGGAGGCTGGTAACGGGACCAGTCCGGCTTGAAGGCATTATCCAGGGCTTCCCGGTAAGTGAGCAGTGCCCGTTTGTTTCCCCGTTTGCTGTGGCGGATCCGGATTTTTTCATACTCGCAGCGGGTCTCTGCCACCAGGGCGGGCTTTAATGAATCACTCATCAGCCGGGTAGAAATCCCCACACTGCGTGAGGCATCGGTGACATAGATGGCAAGATCATCCCGGAACTGTGGCTCAATTTTCACTGCTGTATGGGCCCGTGATGTGGTTGCTCCTCCAATCATCAGTGGCAGTTTGATGCCCTGACGCTGCATTTCACAGGCCACATACACCATTTCATCCAGTGATGGGGTGATCAGGCCGCTGAGTCCGATAATATCAACGTCTTCTTCCACCGCGGTTTTCAGGATGGTGTCACAGGGAACCATCACCCCAAGGTCAATAACTTCAAAGTTGTTACAGGCCAGAACGACACCGACAATGTTTTTACCAATGTCGTGTACATCACCTTTTACTGTGGCCAGCAGAATCTTGCCATTGGATCGGGCGCTCTCGCCCTTCTCTTCTTTAATAAAGGGCACAAGATGGGCAACCGCCTGTTTCATCACCCGGGCACTTTTCACCACCTGGGGCAGAAACATCTTGCCGGCACCAAACAGGTCACCCACCACGTTCATGCCGTCCATCAGGGGGCCTTCAATGACCTCGATAGGGCGGCTGGCGGCCTGTCTTGCCGCTTCGGTATCGGCAACAATCCAGGTGGTAATGCCTTTGACCAGAGCGTGTTCAAGCCGTTTATTGACAGGCCATTCCCGCCAGGCCAGGTCTTCCTCTTTTTTGCCGGATGAGCCGCCTTCCCGGTATTGATCAGCAATGGCCAGCAGATGTTCAGTGCCATTGACTGAACGGTTGAGAATGACGTCTTCAACCTTGTCTTTCAGTTCCCGGGGAATTTCTTCATAGATCTCCAGCTGCCCGGCATTGACAATGCCCATGGTCAGTCCCGCCCTGATGGCGTGGTAGAGAAAGACCCCATGAATGGCTTCCCGAACCGGGTTATTCCCCCGGAAAGAGAAAGAGACATTACTGACCCCGCCAGAACTCATGGCATGGGGCAGATGCTCGCGAATGTATTGCACCGCATTGATGAAATCCACCGCATAGTTATTGTGCTCATCAATACCGGTGGCCACGGCAAAAATATTGGGATCAAAAATAATGTCCCGGGGCGGGAAGCCGACGTCATTGACCAGAATATCGTACGACCGCTGACATATTTCTATTTTTCTGGCTTCGGTATCTGCCTGTCCCTGCTCATCAAAGGCCATCACCACTACTGCGGCCCCATAGTTACGGCACAGGCGGGCATGTCGGCGGAAAATAGCTTCACCTTCCTTCAGACTGATGGAGTTGACAATGCCCTTGCCCTGGATGCATTGCAGCCCGGCTTCGATGACCTCCCACCTGGAGGAGTCCACCATTATGGGCACTCTGGAAATATCCGGCTCAGAGGCCACCAGGTTGAGGAATGTGGTCATGGCGCTTTTGGCATCCAGCATCCCTTCATCCATGTTGATGTCGATAATCTGGGCACCGTTTTCCACCTGGTCACGGGCAACGTCCAGGGCAGTATCGTAATCCTCTGCGATAATCAGCCGTTTGAAGCGCGCCGAACCGGTGACATTACAGCGCTCACCGACATTGACGAACAGGGAGTCCCGATCAATAGCAAACGGCTCCAGGCCACTTAAACGACAGGCCACTGGAATGGCCGGTATGGCCCGGCGGGGAATATCAGCCACCTGGTCGGCAATGGCTTTAATGTGTGCCGGTGTGGTACCACAGCAGCCACCAATAATATTGACCAGGCCGGAGCGGGCAAACCCGGCGACAATCTCTGCCATCTCATCGGGGCTCTGGTCGTATTCACCGAACGCGTTGGGCAGACCGGCATTGGGATGAGCACTGACCCAGGTGCCTGCGCAGTTCGAAAGCTCTTCAAGATACGGACGTAACTCACTGGCACCCAGGGCACAATTCAAGCCAACGGCTATTGGCCGGGCGTGTTCCACCGAGTTCCAGAAGGCTTCCGTCGTTTGACCGGAGAGGGTGCGACCGGAAGCATCGGTAATGGTGCCGGAAATCATGATCGGCAGTGCAAAGCCCAGCTGATCGAACAGGTCACGCACTGCATAGATGGCCGCCTTGGCATTGAGCGTATCAAAAATGGTTTCTATCAGCAGGATATCGGCGCCGCCTTCTATCAGAGCCCTGGCAGCCTGCTGATAGGCAGTGACCAGTTCGCTGAAGCTGGTATTTCTGTAGCCGGGATTGTTGACATCGGGGGAGATGGACGCGGTTCTGTTGGTTGGACCAAGCACACCGGCCACAAAACGGGGTTTATCCGGGTTGGCCCGGGTAGACTCATCAGCCACTTCACGGGCAAGACGGGCGGCCTCACGGTTAATTTCCGGTACCAGCGCTTCCATCTGGTAATCTGCCATGGCGATGGTGGTGGCATTAAAGGTGTTGGTTTCCAGAATATCGGCACCGGCTTCAAGATACTTCCGGTGGATCTGTTGAATAATATCCGGCCGGGTCAGCACCAACAGGTCATTGTTACCTTTGACATCGCAGGCATGACTGGCAAAGCGTTTGCCACGGTAGTCTGCCTCCCCCAGTTTATAGTCCTGAATCATGGTGCCCATGGCACCATCAAGAATAAGAATCCTGTTTTCCAGCCGTTGCGTCAGGTCAGAGAGGGCTTTTTTTTGATGTGGTGTAGCTTGCAGCATGGGTAGCAGACCAGTGTTATTTTTTCTAGCGGGCATCGTACCAGAACCTGGCTCCCGGATGCCTCTGGTTTCTGTTGGGTCAGGAAGAAGTGTATGGGTTTTGTAAATAAACGACCCATGGTACCAACATAGTGAAACCTTCTTCCGCCGAGGGTATCTAATTTTTTTGAAGAAAAAATAAGCAGGAGATAAATCATGGAGTCAATGAGTAGCAGCCACACCCAAATAAGGCTTAACTCCGGGGATGGGGCGATGTGTTCTGATAAACAACCGTTGATGGTTACACCAACAAGAGATCAAGCGCTCACGGATGCAGCCGCGACCAGAGATGGTAATGGGAAGAGCATTGTTTACAGGGAGGTTCGTGCAGTTGAAGCGTCCGAACAGTCTCATGGAGTCAGTACACATGCTCTATTGCAACCGAGCCAGAGTGAAACGGCTCAAGTAACACCATGTGAAGGTGCCTCCCAGGACATTAAAGCGAAGAGTGCCGAACAAGCTGAAAAAAAATCAGTTCTGGACCCGGAGATGTTGACCCGGCAGCTTGACGAAATAGAAACACAGATAATTGAACTCACCGCTGTTCATGGTGAGATACCGCAAAAGGAATTGATGAGATTCAAGTTAGCCGCGCTGTATATCCAGGAGAATATCCTCACAAGAATGTTGTACGGCATGGCAAGTCAGGAGGAAGCATTCAGTAAGTTTCAATCGCTTGGAGACTTAATACCACAATCATCAAATGGTACTGCTCTCATGAGGGTGCTGGATTTATGGTGGCTTCCCAGTAACGAAAAATACTTTCCTGAAAAAACCGTTAATTCTTTAAAGAAGCTTCATTCTGTCAGTGAGTATTTGCAGACAGCTCTCGGGCATTTGAATACGGCTGCTGAGTCTTTTGACAAAGGCCGGTTGCTTTTGGAAGACGAGTTGGAAAAAGAACTGATCCCATCAGAAGGAAGCAGCGATAGCAGCACTGCAAGTTCTTTTACTTCAGAATTTTACAATGAAAAAGAGTTCAAAGATATCTTGGCCAGACTAGGCTCAATTCTTCAAACAGGTAGCAATGAATCCTCTGCGGCCAGCCAGAATGGATCTCAAGTGTATAGCTCCGCTTCAAGTGATAATCCATACAGGGATAAATTTGAAGCCGTAACAAGCCGTTTTATAAAGGGGAAATTAGTAGAACAACCATCCGAAGCTATGAAGTCTGACTTCAGTTTGACAAAGCTTGATAAATTAGTGGTTATTTTTCACCATCTTTACCAAATACATAACAATGATA
>NZ_JAHHPO010001200.1 GCF_024606365.1 Endozoicomonas sp. ONNA2 | reverse complement strand
GGATAGCTGAACAGGGCTATTGATGCTTGAATAATGGATTTAGCGAATGGTTACAGGTCTTGAGTCTGGTGGCCAGTAAATTTTTGATTACATTGCTCAATCTGTTTTTGAAGATACGACCTGATGCGGCTGCCATCTGGCCCCGGGCAGCATAAGTTTCACTTGGCCAGCATCCCCATTCTAAACGTAGCTGAAGAGGATAGCAGAAATGAATACCCTACCAAATACCACTACTGGAGCTCCAGCAGTATATGTTCCACAATCAAGGGATAAACAAGTCAGCCAGGCTTTTGCTGGTGACAAGGAGGTTAAACCCACTGCTATTGCCAATAAATGTCCTGAATACCCGTCAGAAAGGGCAGGTTCTTCCCTTCTGCAAAGAACCGTCACTTTGTCTCTTGGGAATCAGGACGCACAATCTGCTGAGAACAGGGGTGCTGCCTCTGCGTCGATGGCTCCCTGGCTTGAAATGGAAAATGCACAGACATTACACAAGCTGAAGAAGGTGATGCAAAAAGCTAATAACCTGCTTGCCAACGCCATCGAGCAGAACTTGTCAGAATCCGACGCATTATCGATGACAATCAGAGCATACTCGGTAATGGAAGATCTCCACAGCATAAACGGCAAACTCACTATTTCTTCCAAAACTGCCAACCACAACAACAGAGAAATAATTGATCAAAAAATCTCCGAGCTGAAACAGGTCGCTACAAAGCTGGAATCAGCGTATAAATAGTTTTTCTAATTGAGATTGAAAATTCTGTTTTGTGTGGTGAATAAGTAGTTGGCCAAATGGAATCGTATATTTTTTGACTAAGTGGCCAGTTACTATGCAAGGTGCAACGCAGGCAGCAGTTGCCCGGAGTGGCTGGCAATTTGGTCATAAAATATGATTTCATTTGGTTAACTACTTACAGATATTAAGCGACTAATCATAAGACCTGAATTCAGGATTGCTTACAACCAGATCGTTTTTTCCGGAGTTCTTCTTGCTCAAGCTGATAGATCTGTTTGTCCATAAGTTCGAACAGCGTTCGCATATGTGCAATATACTTATTAAGAATCAGATGCTCATTTATATAGGCTGGCATACCAACGAATTTTATGATCAGTACGTTTGCTGCTTTTAGTGACTTAAGATAAAAACCCCGAAGATCCTTCATTTTAGCTATGCATTGTTGTAGAGAGTGGTCTGAATGGGGCCATTGCAAAAACTGTTCCTCCAGATTTACAGATTGACGACCATAGTCTTCCAAATAGTCACTAAGCTCTTTTTTAAGCGGATCTTTCTTATTCTTAACTTCACTGTTGGTAGCCGTTTGTTGACTATCACTGATACGTGCCTTAATGAGGAGTGCTTTGATTTTTTGCTGGTCAAACTCCCCTTTCTGTACCTCTATTTGGGATGCCTGTTTAGTCCCGGTGAACGGCTCTTCGGCAACACGGCCGTTGACTTCATCAAGCAACTGCTGCACACCTGACTGTAACCTGAGGACCAGGCCGGTAATGTTCTTGACCTTTTGCTTCTGGCTGTCATCCACCGGCAGACCGCAGGCACCAGAATCTTTTTCCGGGTTACTCAAGTTGCAGGATTTCCTGCCTTGTTGGTGCTCTGCCCCTTTGCACATACGCTCTGCGATACTCTCAACCGCCGCACGGTCCTTGCCCTGCAGGAAGCTGTCAATCTCGCTTAAACTGATCATCCAGCGATCAAATTTTAACGAGGCTGCGTCGGCACTTTCTCCCCCTTGGCCGCAATACAATTGAGGTTTGATCAAAGCTGTGCTTTGGCCAAGAATTGATGATATGTTCATAGCCAATTTTCCCCCTGCTTTATGGTTTAATATCACAGTTTAGAGTTTCGGCTTAAGAATAAAGTTCAACAAATGATCAGGCGATTTAATTATTTTCCAATGATGGTGACAGCCGCTTTTTAAAAGGGATTATTGTGGATGAATAACTCCCTTATCTTCTCCAATAGCAAATTCACAGCCTTATCATGCCGGTTTATGGCGGCAATCCTGAGCGGGGTTATCTCCATCAGGGTTCCATCCTCTTCTTTAACCTTGCAGGCAGAGTACAGCAATTGCGTGGCTGCCTTGCGGTTTCCATCAGCCAGGAGTGTAGACACAGGCTTCATCAACAGCTTCATTAGCTCGATATTTCCCTGACTGGCTGCAATATACAACGGTGTTGCGCCGTCTTCTGGCCGGTTCTGCTTTAGTACCTCCCTAATGGCAGAACCCCTTTTCTTTTTCGGTAACCCTGTCAACGCTTGCATTAACTGCTCCACGCTTTGGTTATGGCCCCCCAGGACAGCATTCAAGAGCGGGAAGGCCTGGATCAGCTGATCCGCGATTTCCTCCTGGCCTTTATCGAAAGCTGCAGACAGTGGCGTTCTATTGAGTGTGTCGACCGCACATAC
>NZ_JAHHPO010001199.1 GCF_024606365.1 Endozoicomonas sp. ONNA2 | reverse complement strand
CCTTTAGAGTGCGGGAAGGATGCTGTAAGGTCAAGCCCATGGCCAGGCTCTTGCAGCCCGGGGCAATACCCTGACCGGCATAAACATCAAACGTATTGACCCGGCGCAACAGTTCACCGGCTTCACTGGCAATCGCCCGCTCAATGTCGCCAGCGGCAATGGCAGCGTTAACCACCAGTGCCAGGTCACGGCGAACTTCAGGATACTTCGACAGGGCTGCAAAACGGGTAACCTTGCCTTCCGTCAGCGCCTTCAGGTTCAGCTCAACCAGGTAGACTGCAGCAGGCATATCCATGGTCTTTGCCAGGGACGGGTGCAGTGCCCCCATATGGCCAATCTCCTTGCCATCACGAACAATCCCGGCACACTGGCCAGGATGCATGGCCGCGTGTTCGCCCTTGCGGAACACAAATTCACTACCCGCCAGGGCAAAGACCGCTTCGAAATCGCCTTTCAGGTCAAAGAAGTCAACGGCTTCAGCCTTACCCTGCCAACTCTCGGGATGACGGCTGCCGGTCATCAGGGCAGCCAGCATCGGCTCCTGTTGCAGCTGATCACCGTCCTTGCCCCTGATAAAGGTCAGACCTGTTTCAAACAGACGGACCCGGCTTTGCTGACGGTTCAGGTTGTAGCCAGCGGTTTTAACCAGTCCTGGCAGCAGCGTGGTGCGCATGACAGAAAGATCGCTGGCAATGGGGTTGGACAGGGCAATGGGCTCACGGCGGGGGTCAAACAGCCGGTGCAGTTCCGGTGCGATAAAGCTGAAGCATATGGCTTCCTGATAACCACGCGCCGTTAGTACACGACGAATGTCTGATTCCTGGACTTGAGACTCGTCCACCTGTTTCATCTTTAACCGGGCCGTCGGCGTACTCTCAGGCAGATTGTTGTAGCCGTAAATACGGCCAAGCTCTTCCACCAGGTCCTCTTCAATGGCGATATCAAAACGCCAGCTGGGCACAGAGACCTTCCAGCAAGCCTGGCCATTCGTCTGGTCAACAAGGGTCAGGCCAAGCCCCAGGCGGGACAACAGAGCCTCAATATGGCGGTTGTCAATGGCCATACCCAGCAGTGACGTCACTTTTTCAGAACGCAGGGTCACTTCACGCAGAGCAGGCAGATGGGCTTCGCTGACCACTTCCGTGACCGGGCCCGGTGCACCGCCACAAATCTCGACAATCAGGCCCGTGGCACGTTCAACCGCCTTTTGCTGTAGCTGGAAATCAACACCACGTTCAAACCGGTGGGAAGAGTCCGTGTGCAAACCGTAGGAGCGGGCCTTGCCGGCAATGGTAATCGGATCGAAGAATGCGCTTTCCAGGAAGATATGACGGGTCTGGTCACTGACGCCAGAACCTTCTCCTCCCATGACCCCGGCAATGGCCAGAGCCTTCTGCTCATCGGCAATCACCAGAGTACTGTCGTTCAGTTTCACTGTCTGGCCATCCAGCAGGGTCAGCTTCTCGCCAGCTTCAGCCATGCGCACATGAATGCTGCCAGACAGCGTATCCAGATCAAAGCCGTGCATCGGCTGACCCAGTTCCAGCATAACGTAGTTGGTGACATCCACCACCGGGTCGATGGAACGGATGCCGGAACGGCGCAGGTGTTCGGTCAGCCACAACGGCGCAGCGCGGGAAATGTCTACGTTACGGATTATCCGGCCAACGTAGCGCGGGCAGCCTTCAGGAGCATCGATATGAACCGGGAAGGTGTCATTAATGGCTGACGCCACTTCCGCTATCTGCCCGGCCGTCATATCCGCCAGGAAGTTTGCGCTGACTTCACGGGCCAGACCGGCAATGCTCAGACAGTCACCCCGGTTAGGGGTCAGGTCTACATCGATGATCCTGTCGTCCAGAGACAGGTATTCACGGATACTCTGACCAACCGGGGCATCCGCTGGCAGTTCCATCAAACCATCGGAAGACTCTGCCATGCCCAGCTCTTCTTCGGCACAGAGCATCCCAAATGACTTAACACCGCGCAATTTGGCTTTTTTGATCTTGAAGTTGCCGGGCAATACGGCA
>NZ_JAHHPO010001198.1 GCF_024606365.1 Endozoicomonas sp. ONNA2 | reverse complement strand
GCGTGATCGCGGTAATAGAAAATACCGCCGGCCAGGGCAGCAACCTGGGGTGGCAATTTGCTGAAATCGCCGAAATTATTGACGAGGTGGACGACAAAAGCCGTGTTGGTGTCTGTCTGGATACCTGCCACACCTTTGCCGCCGGTTACGACCTTCGCACCCGGGATGACTGCCAGAAGACATTTGCCGAGTTCGATAAAGTCATTGGTTTTCACTACCTCAAAGGCATGCACCTGAATGACTCCAAAGGCGCGCTGGGCTCACGCAAAGACCGGCACCACAGTCTTGGCCAAGGGGAGATTGGCTGGGAAGTATTCCGCTATATCATGTCTGACAAGCGGTTTGATGGCATTCCCATGGTTCTGGAAACCATTGATGCCAAGCTCTGGGCGGATGAGATAGCGTCATTGAAAATGATGTGCGGGAACTATTGAGATTTCGTGTGGCACTTCGCCTGCATAAGCACCGGCAGGTCGCTGCCGGATAGGGAACAACCGGGTTCTGCCCGAAATTTTGCCAGCTTATTGGCAGTCAGGTTCGGCAGGCATTCCCACCGGGGACCGGGGCGCCGGTGTTTATCTTGCGTCTTCGGCTTTCATTTTTCGCAAACGTATCTAAGCTGTTTTGACAATGTATAAAACTTAACAGATAACCATTGCGGCCAGATATAAATGAACACAAACTTAATCTCTTCGTTCTATTCCCCATCGGGTAATAACAGCAATGAACACTTTGCCAGCAAATGCAGCAATGTCCCGGTTCATCAGGGGCGTGGATTGGGCGTACATCGCTCTGCACCCAACAGGCTTCCCTGGTTGGCTGGCCGGGGAGGTAATTGCCCAGTGCCATCAGCCATTGGTGATAAGGCATTAACTTGCCGGTCGCTGACAACTGTCGTGCAACAAGAAAATGAAAATAAAGGCTTTGCAACATCCGCGTCAGGTATCCCATTAGCCAATGAATGGCAACAACTGGATGCACCTCAACGATCCCGGCTGGCCCTCTGTCTGTTAGACCGGCTGGCATCCGTTGATTTCGCCAAAACGTGTAAGGTATTGAATTTTCTGCTTGAGGAGTATCACC
>NZ_JAHHPO010001197.1 GCF_024606365.1 Endozoicomonas sp. ONNA2 | reverse complement strand
GAGTGACTGGCCACTTAGTCAGAAAATATGATTTCATTTGGTTAACTACTTATGTCTGTTGATTGCTGTAAAGTCAGGTAATGAATACTGGAAATCATTTTTTTGAACACCTGCAATATTTTATCCTTAATTTGCTGCCCCCCTCGCCTCGCTACAAAGTCGCCTGGTCGGGCGCTATTCCCGGGCTCAGAGCCAGGGAGTGCATCTCCGGCATGACTTTGTACATCAACTGAAACTGCTGTAATAACAATCTCACTTCAGGATTCTCCTCTTCCAGCCAGCCGTGAATATCAGTGGATGGAATAGAATCGCCTGCTGTATTTCTCCCTGAGAGTTGCGTTTCCAGCAGCTGCATATGATGATCGATCACCCGATACGATTCATAGAGCCTGTGCTTGACCATATCACCCGGCAGCCGTACCCGGTGAGCCCCCAGTGTGGAGATATAGCTCAACAAGGCATGGGAAAGGGTCAGAAAACGAAAACTTTGATCTTTTGCCCGCTGATAGCGACCCGGCTCTGTGAGCATATTCATAATGGCTGCATATAGCCGGGCATCCATATTGTGTGCATGGCGACGAGACAAACGATAAGCCAATGTATCCCGTTTTCCACTGTGATACTGCTCCATGACCTGAGCCAGATACTCTCTGTGCCTGGCTATGGTCAATGCCATAATCCGATGCAGCCGCCCGGATTCCCAGTCAGGCAGAATAAACACAACGGCACTGACGGCCAGCAGGCAGCCCAGGAGCGTATCCCCCAGGCGAGGCATAATCACAGCAAAGCCCAATCCCTGCTGATTAAAACAAAACAACACCAGCAAGGTAATAAACGCTGTCGCCAGATCATAGCGTACGGTACGAAATGCAAAAAACAGAATTCCGCAGAGCACCATCAGGACCAGCTGACCTTCCTCCCCCGGAAACAAGTACAACAGCGGTATACCTGTCAGGAGCCCGGCAAGTGTACCAACGACCCTCTGGGCAAGCTTCTTGCGCGTCGCACTGTAGCCAGGCTGGCAGACAAACAGGATGGTCAGCAGAACCCAGTAACCGGGTTGCAGGTGCAACCACAGAATCACCCCGTAACCCAGTGTCAGCGACGTTGCCAGGCGAAGGCCATGTCGGAATAGCGGGGCGTCTGGGCGACACTCATTCCAGATACGAAGCAGGTGGGCCTTGATCCCTGCGGAGTCAGTTTCAGTAAATAGTTTACTATCGTCGTATACAAATGAACCCGGATGGCCCACAGAGGATATTTGTAAATCCACTGTCGTGAGATTTTTCAGAAGATAGTCCAGCTGAACCAGCAAAGATCGACACGGTGGATTACTCTGTTGTTGCAGATATTTCAGCGATTGCTTCAGCTCATCAAGAACCGCAGCATTCCCGTTACCATGCCGATACTTCTGGCCGGTGGGCAGAGACCGGGCTATGGCCCGACATGCCTTGGCCTGAACTCGCAACATTTTCTGAAAGCGAAAAAGGATATCGCTACGGGAAAGGTACTCCGCCAGGTCCTGATAGCGATAATGGGAGGCACTCACCCGTTCATGGATATCCTGGGCAAGAAAATAGATTTGCATAAAAGGCTGCATACTGTCCTGTCGGTGGACTCTCTGAAGCAAAGCATCTCTGGCCAGGTTCAGGGCGTTAACAACGCTGGCATTTTTTCTGGCCAACGCCAGACGCAAAGGCTGAGGATTCATATTGGCGACGGGATCAAACAACTGACTTTTACTGTCAAGATAACCCGCCAGCTCTTTGAACACATTGGCCAGGGATTGCTGTACCGGTTGATTAGGCCAGAGGACATGCCAGGCCAGAGACAGCACACCGTACCAGAGGGCGCCACTGAGCAGCAGCGTCGGCTGTTCCCACAGGCTGGGGCTTGCCCGTGCACCGAGCATGGTGTAAACCGCCAGCAACAGCGAAGCAAATGCCATACTGCTGTACCTTGGCCCCATGGCACCGAGCATGGTAAACCCAAAAGTAGAACTGAAAAGCCCGGCAGCAAAAAGCCATGGGTAATCAAACAGCAGCTCCACTGACAGTGATGCCAGCAGGAAACAGGCAAGCATCATGGTCAGCGCTTTAATTCTTCCCCAGAGATTGTCATCCACTTCAGCCAGTGCAGCGGCAATAACGCCCAAAACCATGGGCGTAATTTCATCAGACGATCCCCGATACCAGGCAGGCAAGGTAACGCCTGCCAGGGCAAAAAAAACTTTTACACTGTAATTTATTCGGTCGTTTGCCCAATAATTGCGCAACGGTTGGAGGGTATCAGCGAAGAACATGATGGAGAACTGGCTATTGAACGATTGATCAAAAGTTTGTGAGCATACCCGAAAAAAGCTGAGAGCCTAAGCAGCGATTGCCGTAATCCCTAAGCAACCAAGTCTTGCACCGGTTTTATGGCTCTTGATTGACCGGCATTTAAGAGAAATCGGGAAAAATCACTCAACCCCTTCCACAAAAATCATTAG